>JAIEQN010000285.1 GCA_019747685.1 Gemmataceae bacterium | reverse complement strand
TGCGACTCCCACGACAGGAACCGCTTGCCGAGCTTGCCGCACTTGTTGGCGCAGTCGAACACCGGCAGGTGCTCGGCCTTCAGGTGCGGGGCGCCCTCGATGGTCATGGTGCCGCACACGAAGGTGCTGGCCTCCTCGACCTGCCGCTTGCTGAAGCCCAGGTGGGCCAGCACGTCGAACCCCGGGGCCTCGACCACCTCGGCGGGAATCTTCAGCGTCTCCTTGAGGAAGCCGTCGCCGAGGGTCCAGCGGTTGAACACGAACGGCAGCTCGAACGCCCCGGGCAGGGATTCCTCGACCTTGGCCAGCACCTCGTCGGTGAAGCCCTTCGCTTTCAGGCTGGCGGCGTTGACGTGCGGGCAGCCCTGGAGGGTGGCCGCCCCGCGGGTGTAGCGGACGATGTCGTCGGCCTGCCACGGGGCGTACCCGAGCCGGGCCAGGGCCGGCGGGACCGACTGGTTGATGATCTTGAAGTAGCCGCCCCCCGCGAGCTTCTTGAACTTCACCAGGGCGAAGTCCGGCTCGATGCCGGTGGTGTCGCAGTCCATGATGAGGCCGATCGTCCCCGTGGGGGCGATCACCGTGACCTGGGCGTTGCGGTAGCCGTGCCTCTCGCCGAGTTCGAGCATCCGGTCGGACTCGGCCCGGGCGGCGGCCAGCAGCTCCGGCGGGCAGTACCGGGCGTCGATGCCCACCGGGGTGACGCTGCACCCCTCGTACTCGGCCGGGGCGGCGTTGTACGCGGCCCGGCGGTGGTTGCGGATGACCCGCAGCATGTGCGGCTGGTTGGCCTCGTACCGGGCGAACGGCCCGACCTCGGCGGCGATCTCGGCGCTGGTGGCGTAGGCCCCGGCGTGCATCAGGGCGGTTAGGGCCCCGCACTGGGCCCGGCCCTCGGCCGAGTCGTAGGGGATCCCCTGGACCATGAGCAGGGCGCCGAGGTTGGCGTACCCGAGGCCCAGGGTCCGGAAGTCGAACGACTTCCGGGCGACCGGCTGGCTCGGGAACTGGGCCATGTGGACGCTAATTTCGAGGATCAGCGTCCAGATGCGGACGGCGTGGCGGAACGCCTCGATGTCGAACGTGGCGGTCTTGGTGTCGTAGAAGGTGATGAGGTTCAGCGACGCCAGGTTGCAGGCGGTGTCATCCAGGAACGCATATTCGCTGCACGGGTTGGTGGCGTTGATGCGGCCGTCTTCCGGGCAGGTGTGCCAGTCGTTGAAGGTGGTGTCGAACTGGACACCCGGGTCGGCGCAGCTCCAGGCCGCGTAGGCGATCTGGTCCCACAGGTCGCGGGCCGGCAGGGTCTTCTTCGGCTTCGGCGCGCGGCCCTCCCGCTTCGCCTTCTCCAGCTCGGTCCGCCAGTACAGGTGCCACGGGCCGCCGCCCCCGACCGCCGCCATGAACTCGTTGGTGATCCGCACCGAGTTGTTGCTGTTCTGGCCGCTGACCGTGTAGTACGCCTTCGAGTTCCAGTCGGTGTCGAACTCCTCGACCTCCAGGCTGGTGAACCCCTGCTGGGCCAGTTGGATCACCCGGGCGATGTAGTTCTCCGGGATCAGGGCCGCCCGGGCGGCCAGCACCCCCTGCCGCAGGCCGTCGTTCCTCGTCGGGTCGAACCGCCCGGCCGCGTCCGGGTGGGCGTGGATCGCCCGGAGGATGGCGTTGAGGTGCTTGTTCATCAGCCGGGAGCCGGCGACGAGTTCCGCGACTTTCTGCTCCTCCGTCACCTTCCAGTTGACGAACTCCTCGATGTCCGGGTGGTCGAGGTCGAGGACGACCATCTTGGCCGCCCGGCGGGTGGTGCCGCCGCTCTTGATCGCCCCCGCGGCCCGGTCGCCGATCTTCAGGAAGCTCATCAGCCCGGACGACTTGCCACCGCCCGAAAGCGGCTCGTTCTCACCCCGCAAGGCCGAGAAGTTGCTCCCGGTGCCGCTCCCGTACTTGAAGATGCGGGCCTCCCGGACCCACAGGTCCATGATCCCGCCCTCGTTCACCAAGTCGTCCTCGACGGCCTGGATGAAGCACGCATGGGGGGCCGGCCGCTCGTAGGCCGAGGTCGACCGCCGCATCTCGTTCGTCCGCGGGTCGACGAAGTAGTGCCCCTGGGGCGGCCCCTCGATCCCGTAGGCCCAGTGCAGCCCGGCGTTGAACCACTGGGGCGAGTTCGGGGCCGCCATCTGGGCGGCCAGCATGTGGCACGTCTCGTCGTAGAACGCCCGGGCGTCCCGCTGGCTGTCGAAGTATCCGCCCGTCCACCCCCAGTACGTCCAGCACCCGGCCAGCCGGTGGAACACCTGCCGGGCGTCGGTCTCGCCCCCGAGCGGCGTGTCGTCCGCCTCGGCCCGGCTCGGCTGGAGCCAGCTTGGAACGCCGTCCTCGGCGACGCGGGCGGTCTTCGCCGGCACCCCGGCCCGGCGGAAGTACTTCTGGGCCAGGATGTCCACCGCCACCTGCGACCACCCGGCCGGGGCCATCACCCCCCGGGCCTCGAACACCACCGACCCGTTCGGGTTGACGATCCGCGAGTCCCGCGGGGCGAACTCCAAGCCGGCGAACGGGTCCTGACCTTCGCGGGTGAACCGGCGGGTGATCTGCATGGGGCGGGTCCGCGTCAGGCCGCCCGCGGGGTTCGCCCCCGCAGCGCGGCATCGGGTTTCTGGGTCGGGCTCGGTGTAACCGGGACGGGCCGCTTGCCTGTGCAAGTGTACCCGACAATTGACCGCATGTACAGCGTGGATGCCCCGGCCCGGCGGGGCGGCAACCGTCATTGTTACCCGGCTACCCGGCCGGCGGAGCGCTGCCGGGGACGAAAGGCAGGGTCAGCCCGGCTTGGTCCTGGTACTTACCCTTCTTGTCGGCATAACTGGTCCGGCAGACACCTTCGGCCCGCAGGAAGATGATCTGAGCAATTCCCTCGCCGGCGTAAATCTTGGCCGGCAGCGGCGTGGTGTTGCTGATCTCGATCGTCACCCGGCCCCGCCACTCCGGCTCCAGCGGGGTGACGTTGACGATGATCCCGCACCGGGCGTAGGTGCTCTTCCCGACGCAGACGCACAGGATGTCCCGCGGAATCTCCAGGTACTCCACGGTCTCCGCCAGGGCGAAGCTGTTCGGCGGGATCAGGATCGAGTCGGCCTCGATGTCCACGAACGACTTCGGGTCGAACTGCTTCGGGTCGACGGCCCGGCCCCAGACGTTGGTGAACACCTTGAACTTGCGGTCCACCCGCACGTCGTACCCGTAGCTGGTCACCCCGTAGGAGATGACCCCCGGGCGGTGCTGCTGCGGGGCGAACGGGTCGATCTTGATGTCCCGCTCGATCATCCAGTCGGGTAGCACGGCCATGACCGGTCGCCTCCTGGGGCCGCGGGCGACACCGCCACGATAGGCGGTTCTCGCTAGCGGCCGCAACCGCCGGGGGTTGATCGGCCCGCCGCACCCACGACCTTCACCAAACGCCCGGATTTGACCCCAACCGCCCAACCCCCGGCAACGTCGATTGCGGGCGGCGGTCCCGATCCGGTACAACCGGCCCCGGGAGGACCCACACATGGCCTTCTGGTTGTTCAAGGTCGAGCCGGACTGTTACTCGTTCGCCGACCTGACCCGGGACGGCTCGACCGTCTGGGACGGGGTGGCCAACGCCGTCGCCCAGAAGCACCTGCGGGCGGCCAAAGCCGGCGACCGGGCGTTCTTCTACCACACCGGCGACGAAAAGGCGGTGGTGGGCGTCATGGAGGTGGTGGCCGACCCGACGCCCGACCCGGGCGACCCGGCCGGGAAGCGGGTGGCGGTAACGGTCAAGCCGGTCCGGGCGCTGGCGAAGCCGGTGACGCTGGCGACGATCAAGGCCGACGGGGCGTTCGCCGACTGGGAGTTGGTCCGCCTGCCGCGGCTGTCGGTGATGCCGGTGCCGGAGGGGGTGTGGAAGCGGATTGAAGAGATGGGTCGCTGACCACGACCCGGGGTTTCACCCCGGGCTACGTTGTGGCAGCCCTTCAGGCTGCAAGTCACCCGACCCCGAAGGGGTCACACAACGTAGCCCGGGGTGAAACCCCGGGTCGTGAAGATGCCGCGAAAAAAACAGACCCCCGGGGCTTGGGGCCCCGGGGGTCCGGTGGGTAGGCCGGCTTAACGGTCCACCCGTGATGCGGCCGTTAGGCCAGCCGGCCCTTCGTATCCTGGTAACTGCAACAACTCACAGGACCACCTCCTCTCTTCGGGGTGATGCCGGCGGCGGCCCGCGTACCAGTGCGGACCCCCGGAGGCCTTTTGCCCGTCGTGCCACGGACGCACGACACCCGTTACCGACACCCCAGTTTATGCAGGGTTCGGCCCCGGATGGTGGGAAATTCCGCCGACTCGGACCAAGTCCCGAACGTCGTCCCCTGCCCCACTGGTCAGAGCCGCCCGACCCGGCGACAATGACCGGACCGGCCCCGCCCCCCGCCCCGAGGACCGCCCCGCCATGCTGACCCCGCTCGCACTGGCCGCGGCCGTGGCCCTGGCCCCGGCCCAGCCCGGGTCGCTCCAGCTCACCAACGTCCGGTTCACCCAGGGGGAACTCGGCCCGGCCCGCAAGGACGCCAAGGTCCTGCCCGGGGACGTGGTGTTCATCGGGTACGACATCGACGGGTTGACCATCGACCCGGACGGGAAGACGCTGTACACGATGGGGATGGAGGTGACCGGGGCGGCCGGGAACCTAATCTTCAGCCAGAAGCCGCGGGAGTTGGCCGACGTGGTCCCCCTGCGCGGCGGGAAGATGCCGGCCAGGGCGTTCATCACCGTCGGGCTGGACCAGCCCGCCGGGGTGTACAACTGCAAGATCACCGTCAGCGACCTGAAGGGGCCGGGGGACAAGCCGGAGGCCAAGCCGAAGTCGTCGGTGGCGGTCAAGTTCGAGGTCGGCAAGCCGGAGTTCGGTGTCGTCCAGGTGTACACCAGCCACGACGCCGGAGGTGCCCTGGTCGCCCCGACGACCGGGGTGGTCGGGCAATCGCTGTACGTCATCCACGGGGTCGCCAGCTTCGCCCGGGACCCGAAGACCAAGCAGCCGGACGTGTTGGTCGAGTACCAGATTCTCGACGAGAAGGGGCAGCCGACGCTGGGCAAGCCGATCACCCACGTCCAGGACGCCAAGTCCGAGCGCCAGGTGGACGAGAAGGACGGGGCGTTCAAGCTCGACTTCCCCTTGTTCCTGAACCGGCCCGGGAAGTTCACCGTCCGGATCACCGCCACCGACCGGGTGACCAACAAGAAGGCCACCGCCGAGCTGCCGATCACCGCCCTGCCGGCGAATTGAGCGGAGAAGACTGGCCCGCTGATGACGCAGACTCCGGCGCAGATGAAGCCGGATCAAACCAAGCTTCGATTTTGTCTGATCTGCGGTGGAATCTGCGTCATCAGCGGCCCCGTATTTCGTTCCCCCGAGACACCCATGTCCCAGCTCGCCGAGCGGATCGCCCAGTTCCGGAAGATGGCGGCCGACGACCCGGACAACGAGCTGGGCCACTTCCGGCTGGGCCAGCTCCTGGCCGAGGACGGCCAGCACGCCGAGGCGGCGAAGTCGTTCGAGCGGACGCTGGAGATCAGCCCGGAGTTCTCCAAAGCCTTCCAACTGCTCGGCGAATCGCTCCTCAAGGCCGGCCAGCGGGACAAGGCCGTTGAGGTCCTGACCCGCGGCTATACGGTCGCCGACGAGCGGGGCGACCGGCTGCCGAAGGAGGCGATGGGGAAGCTCCTCAAGGAGTTGGGGGCCCCGGTCCCGCAGCCGGCGGCGACGGCGGCCGACGACGGCCCGGGGACCGGGTTCCGGTGCCAGCGGCCGGGGTGCATGGAGGGGAAGCGGGCCAAGCCACTGCCGGCCCCACCGCTGCCGGACGATGACGGCGTCCGCATCCAGCAGACCATCTGCTCGGCCTGCTGGAACCTGTGGTTCAAGGACCTGAGCATCAAGGTCATCAACGAGCTGCGGCTCGACCTGAGTTCGGAGTTCGGCCAGCAGGAGTACGACCGGCACATGCGGGAATTCCTCGGGTTCGAGGACCAGCCCAACAAGTAGGGTGGGTCCGGGCGGTCGGGACGACCGCCGACCCACCACGGTCAACCCGGTGTGTCGGCGGACCTGACCGCCCGCCCGGACCCACCCTACGATCGGCCGGCCATCTGGGGCCCGTTGATGACTTACGTCCTCGTCCAGTTCGGCCGGCCGGGGTTCGTCGGCCGGTTCCGGTCCGACGCCGCCCCGCCGCGGGGCGGGCGGGCGGTCGTCCGCGGCCCCCGCGGGGTCGAGGTCGGCACGGCCCTTTGTGCGACGACGGCCGGGCCGGACGAGATCGACGGCGACCTCTTGCGAACGGTCACGGAGGCGGACGACGCGGCCACCGCCCGGAATGAGGAACTCGGCCGGGAATTGCTCGACGCGGCGGCCGCGGCCGTGGCCGACCTGCCGCTGGCGTTCGTCGATGTCGAGGTGATGCTCGACCGGGCGTCGGCGGTGCTACACGCCCTGCCCTGGGCCGGGTGCGACGCCGACCCGCTGCTGGCCACCCTGTCCGACCGGTTCGGGCTGGCGGTCCGGTTGCTCGACCTCTCCCGGGCGCCGACGGCGAAGGACCCGCCGGAGCCGGCCGGGTGCGGCAAGCCGGGTTGCGGGACGACCGCCGGCGGGTGCTCGTCGTGCGGGACCGGCGGGTGCTCGACCGGGTCGTGTTCCCGGGGGTCGGTGAAGACCGCCGACGAACTGACATCGTATTTCGCCGACCTCCGGCAGAAGATGGAGGGTGCCGGCGTGGGCCGGATGCCACTCGGGTGAGGCCGGGCGGTTTGGGGGTGAGCGGCGATGAGCGTTGCCGGGTCCGGTCATGCTGGCCGATCACCCGAAACTGCACGGACGAAATGGATTCGGTCAACAATTCCGACCGAGCATGACAGGGGGCATGAGGATCAGATTGACCCAAGACCCTATCCAGAAATCAGTTCGGCTAGATCGCGGTACCGTGAAAAGGTCGGGGGGAGGGGGGGTGGCGGCTGTGTTCGACCCGATTGGACGCCAAAGGGGTAGGCGGATGATCCGACTAGTTCGGGGGTTGTGGCCGGCGGGAGGGGCCGTACTCCTCGCCCTGAGCATGGCCGGTGCGTGGTCGGTTGCAGCCGACAACGACCTGAAGCTGGGCCTGGACGCGCTGAAAAGCGTTGGCCGTGAGGGGGCGAACCACGAGAACGCGGCCCCGGCCTGGAAGGCCCTGGTCGGGGCCGGGGGCGAGGCCCTGATGCCGGCCCTGGCCGCCATCGACGACGCCGACCCGCGGGCCGGGAACTGGCTCCGGTCGGCCGTCAGTGCGATCGCCGAGGCCGAGGCCAGGGCCAGCCGGCCGCTGCCGGCCGGCAAGCTCGAAGCCTTTGTGAAGGACGGCAAGAACGCCCCGTCGGCCCGTCGGGTGGCGTTCGACCTCTTGGCGAAGCAGGACCCCGCCGCGAAGGACCGCTTGCTGCCCGGGTTCCTGCACGACAAGAGCCCGGACCTCCGCCGGGAGGCGATCGCCGCCGAGCTGGCCAAGCTGGGGAAGGCCGACCCGGCGGCGGCCAAGGCCGGCCTGCAGAAGCTGTTCGCGGCCAGCCGGGACGAGGACCAGGTCGGCGCCATCGCCAAGAAGCTCGAGGAGGAGCACAAGTCCCCGGTCGGCGTGACCGAGCACTACGCCTTCATCAACCGCTGGCACGTCGTCGGGCCGTTCCCCAATGAGCAGGGGAAGGCCCTGACGCTGAGCCACCCGCCGGAAGCCCTGACCGAGCCGAAGGGCATCTTCAAGGGCAAGGGCGACGCCGAGGTGGCGTGGAAGCACCACGCGACCGACGACAAGATGGGGATGCTCGACCTGACCCGGGCGATCGCCGTCCACAAGGACGCGGCCGCCTACGCCCTGGCGGTGGTGACGGCCGAGAAGGAGACCCCGGCCGAGTTCCGGGTGACCACCCAGAACGCGGTGCAAATCTTCCTGAACGGGAAGAAGGTGTTCGAGCGGGAGGAGTACCACCACGGCGAGGTGCTGGACTACAACTCCGGGGCGGGGGTGCTGAAGCCCGGGCCGAACGTGATCGTGGTCAAAATCTGCCAGAACGACCAGAAGGAGCCGTGGGCCCAGAAGTGGCGGTTCGCCGCCCGGGTGTGCGACCCGACCGGCGGCCCGCTGCCGGGCTTGGCCCTGCTCGACGCGGCCGGCAAGCCGGTGCCGCTCGGCCACAACCCGAACCCGACCGTCCGCAAGGAGGACGACCAGTGACCAAGACCTTCGCGGCGGTCGTCCTCGCGGTGGCCGCCGCCCCCGCGGTCGCCGCCGACTGGGCCCAGTTCAAGGGGCCGAACGCGGCCGGGGTGTCGGACGAGAAGGGGCTGCCGGTCGAGTGGGGCAAGGACAAGGGCATCCGGTGGAAGACGGCCCTGCCGGCCCGCGGGGTTTCCTGCCCGGTGGTGGTCGGCAACCGGGTGTACGTCACCTGCGCGTCCGGCAAGCGGGACGACCAGCTCCACGTCCTGGCGTTCGACGCCACGACCGGCAGGGAGCTGTGGCGCCGGCAGTTGCTGGCCACCGGGCCGACGAGCTGCCACCCCAAGAGCAGCATGGCCGCCCCGACCCCGGTGGCCGACGAGACGGGGGTGTACGCCCTGTTCGCGTCCGGCGACCTGGCCGCGTTCGACGCCGACGGCACCCTGCGGTGGTACCGGTCGCTGGTCGGCGACTACCCGACCATCACCAACCAGGTCGGGATGGCCTCGTCCCCGGTCCTGGTCGGGGACAAGCTGATCGTCCCGATGGACAACGACGGCGAGTCGTTCCTGGCGGCGGTCGACACCCGGTACGGGAAGAACGTCTGGAAGGCCGCCCGGCCGAAGGGGATCAACTGGGTGACGCCCCTGGTGCGGGAGGCCGGCGGGGTGACGGAGGTGTTGTTCGCCGGGCCGTCCGGGACCACCGCCTACGACGCGGCCACCGGCCAGCAGCGGTGGGTGTACAAGGAGGCCCCGGGGAACATCCCGACGGCGTCGCTGGCCGACGGCCTGCTGTACTACCCGGCCGGCGGGGTGTCGGCGGTGAGGCTCGGGGAGGCGGGCGTCGAGGGCAAGCCGGTGATGACCAGCCGGCTGGCCCGGCCGGGGATGGCGTCGCCGCTGGTGTACGGGGGCAAGGTGTTCACGGTGGACGGCCAGGGGTTCGTCACCGCCGTCGAGGCCAAGACCGGGAAGCTGTTGTACAAGGAGCGGACCAAGCTCGGGGAGGCGTCGGCATCCCCGGTGGCCGGGGACGGGAAGGTCTACGTCACCAGCGAGAAGGGGGTGACGCTGGTCATCCCGGCCGACAAGGATACGTTCGACCCGCTGGCGACGAACGACCTCGGCGAGGAGGTACTGGGCACCCCGGCCATCTCCGGCGGGAGCCTCTTCATCCGCACCGACAAGCACCTCTACCGGATCGGGAAGTAACACCAACAAGCCCGCCGATAGCTATCGGCGGGCTTTCTTCACGCGACCGCCGCAGCCACCTCGATCTTAACCTCGTCCGTGGCGCACACCGCTTCCCCTAGCACCTCGGCGGCCAGGGCGGCGTAATCGGCCGCCCCGGTGCTCTTGGGGGCGTACTGGAAGATCGACTTGCCGTAGCTCGGGCATTCGGCCAGCTTGACGTTTCGACGGACCTTCGCGGCGAACACCCGGGCCGCCGCCCACGGGACGCTCGCCCCCCGGCTCCGGTCCAGGAAGGCCGCCAGGTCGGAGACGACCTCCTGGGCCAGCTTGGTGGCCGCGTCGTACAGGCAGACCACCACCCCCGTCACCTTGACCGCCGGGTTGATCCGCCGGCCGACCAGGGCGGTCGTCTCCAGCAGCTTGCTCAGCCCGTGCAGGGCCAGGAAGTGCGGCTGGAGCGGGATGAACACCTCGTCGGCCGCGGCCAGGGCGTTGAGCGTCAGCACCCCGAGCGACGGCCCGCAGTCGAGCAAGAGGAAGTCGTACTCCTGGCCGTCGGCGGCCAGGGCCTCCCGCAGGATGACTTCGCGGCCGACCACCCCGGCCAGTTCGACCTCGGCGGCCGCCAGGTTGATGTCGGCCGGGATTACCCACAGGTTCTCCCCGGCCAGCCGCCGCACCCCGGCCAGCGGCTTGTTCGCCACCAGCACGTCGTAGACCGACGGCAGAGCCCCATCGGTTTCCACCCCGAGGTGGGTGCTGGCGTGGGCCTGCGGGTCGAGGTCGACCACACACACCCGCTTCCCGGCGGCCGCCAGGGCGGCGGCGAGGTTGACGGTCGTGGTGGTCTTGCCGACCCCGCCCTTCTGGTTGATCACCGCGATCCGTCGCATCTCGTGGGCCTCCGGGCGGTTTCGCCTTGCCGAACACCGGGGGTGGCTTATAACCTCCGTATCCTCTCCCCGGCCAGCCCAACCGACCCCGCCCCCGGCGGGCTGGACTCGCCGCGTACTCGGTCCCGCACCCGCCTGCTCTCGCCGCCGCCACCAGGAGCCAGTGAACCCGATGGGCAGCAACCTCCGCCAGCAGGCGATCGCCGCGATCGCCGACACCGAGTACGACCTGAACCAGATCGACTTCCGCACCACCCACATCAAGGACCTGTTCGGGGTTAACGTGTTCAGCGAGGAGGTCCAGAAGGCCCGGCTGCCCAAGCCGGTGTTCAAGGCCCTCCAGAAGACGATCAAGCAGGGGGCGCAACTCACCGACCCGGCGGTCGCCGACGCCGTCGCCAGCGCGATGAAGGACTGGGCTCTGGAGCACGGGGCTACCCACTACACCCACCTGTTCCAGCCGATGACCGGGCTGACGGCCGAGAAGCACGACAGCTTCCTCAGCCCGACCGGGACCGGGACGGCCCTGGCCGAGTTCAGCGGCAAGGAGCTGGTCAAGGGCGAGCCGGACGCCAGTTCGTTCCCGTCCGGCGGCATCCGGGCGACGTTCGAAGCCCGCGGGTACACCGGCTGGGACCCGACCAGCCCGGCCTACATCCGCGAGTCCCCGAACGGGGCGACGCTCGTCATCCCGACCGTGTTCGTGTCGTGGACCGGCGAGGCCCTGGACAAGAAGACCCCGCTGTTGCGGAGCATGGAGGCCCTGTCGAACCAGGCCCTCCGCATCCTCCGGCTCTTCGGCAACACCGAGGCCAAGCGGGTGTTCACCACCGTCGGCCCGGAGCAGGAATACTTCCTGATCGACAAGCACTTCCTGTACGCCCGGCCGGACCTGATGAACTGCGGCCGGACCCTGTTCGGGGCCAAGCCGCCGAAGGGCCAGGAGCTGGAGGACCAGTACTTCGGGACCATCCCGGAGCGGGTGCTGGCCTGCATGGCCGACTGCGAGGCCGAGATGTTCAAGCTCGGCATCCCGGTCAAGACCCGGCACAACGAGGTGGCCCCGAGCCAGTACGAGATCGCCCCGATCTTCGAGGACTCGAACCTGGCCACCGACCACAACCAGCTGTGCATGGACGTGATGCGGCGGACGGCCGAGAAGTACGGCCTCGTCTGCCTCCTGCATGAGAAGCCGTTCGCCGGGATCAACGGGAGCGGCAAGCACAACAACTGGTCGATGTCGACCGACACCGGGGAGAACCTGCTCAACCCCGGCGACAACCCGCACGACAACGCCCAGTTCCTGGTTTTCTGCGTGGCCGTCATCCGGGCGGTGGCCAAGTACCCGGAGCTGCTCCGGGTGACGGTAGCGTCGGCCGGGAACGACCACCGGCTCGGGGCGAACGAGGCCCCGCCGGCGATCATCTCGATCTTCCTGGGCGACCAACTCCAGGACGTGATGGACCAGCTCGAGCGGGCCGAGCTGAAGTCGACCAAGCAGGGCGGGTTCATGGAGGTCGGGGTTTCGGTCCTGCCGAAGCTGCCGCGGGACGCCGGGGACCGGAACCGGACCAGCCCGTTCGCCTTCACCGGGAACAAGTTCGAGTTCCGGGCGGT
>JAIEQN010000693.1 GCA_019747685.1 Gemmataceae bacterium | reverse complement strand
GCCCGCCGGCGGCCGACCGCCGCCGCCGCCTGGGCGCTCGGCCTCCTGGCCGTCTTCCTCACCGCCTTCGGCGGGGTGGCCACCGCCCTGTGGCGGCAGGCCGACACCGCCCGCGACCAGACCCAGCAGGCCCTCACCCAGGAGTCGGCGGCGAAGGAGGCCGAGGCGACCGCCCGGCAAGGGGCCGAGGCGGCGACCGCCCGCGAGCGGATCGCCCTCGGCCACCTGGCCGCCGCCCAGTACGCCCGGACGATCGACCTGGCCCACCGCGAGTACGGGGCCAACGACCTCCGCCGCGCCCGCCGCCTGCTCGACGACTGCCCGCCGGACCGCCGCGGCTGGGAGTGGAATTACGTCCACCGGCTGCTGCACCCCGAGGGGCGGGTGTTCGACCCGAAGGCCGGGTTCGCCTACGCCGTCGCCTGGGACCCGGCCGGGAAGCGGCTGGTCACCGCCCACCGGGACAAGACGGCCCGCATCTGGGACGCCGAGACGGGTCAGCCCGGCCCGATCTTCACGCACGCCGATCAGGTGCTGGATGTCACCTTCACCCCGAACGGCCGGCAGGTCGTCACGGCCGGGAAGGACGGGCTGGTGAAGGTGTGGGACGCGGCGACCGGGGCCGAGGCGATGACCCTCGCCCCGCCGACCACCGACCCGGCCGCCCCGCGTCCGCCCTTGTACGCCGTGGCCGTCACCCCGGACGGGAAGACCGTCTCGGCCGGCGGGGCGGCCGGGCTGTTCCTGGCCTGGCGGCTCGACACGAAGGAGAACCGGGCCGCCCAGGATGTCGGGGTCGGCGAGATCACCGCCGTCCGGCTCAGCCCGGACGGGGTGTGGGCGGCGGCCGGCGGCAAGGGCGGGCGGGTGAAGGTCTGGAAGCGGGCCTCGACCGTCGCCCCCACCACCCTGGCGGCGGCCGGCGGGGTGCTGTCCCTGGCGTTCGCCCCGGACGGGCGGCTGGCCGCGGGGACGGCCGACGGGCTGGTCCAGGTATGGGACCCGGAGACCGGCCGGGCCGGGGTGACGTTCCAGGCCCACGCCCCGGGCGTCACCGGGGTGGCCTTCACCCCGGACGGGGCGAAGCTGGTGACGGCCGGCCGGGACCGGGCGGTCGGGGTGTGGGAGTCGGCGACCGGCCGGCCGCTGTTGACCCTCAAGGGGCACGTCGATGCCGTGTGGGGCGTGGCCGCGGCACCCGACGGCCACCGGGCGGCGTCGGTCGGGCTGGACGGGACGGCCCGGGTCTGGAGCCTGGACGCGATGCCGGAGTGGCGGGCGTTCGCGGCGGCCGGGGCCGAGGTGACGACCATCCTGCCCGCGGCCGACGGCCGGCTGGTCGTCGGGGCCAAGAGCGGCAAGGTGGTGGCTATCGACGGGCGGACCGGACAGGTCGTCACGGTGTCCGACCCGGGCGACCGCGACCGCGGGCCGGACTCGCCCGAGGTCGTGGCCCTGGCGGGCGAAGGTCCGTCCGTCCGGTGGGTCGATGCCGGCGGGGCGTTCCGGGAGGGGTCGGCCGGGGCGAAGACGGCCGGGCCGATCGTCCCGTACGCGATGTTCATCGAGGACGCCCTGGCCCGGCGGCGGGTGGTGGCCGGGTTCGGCCCCGGCGGGCGGGTGGCGGTCGGCACCGCCGACGGCCGGGTCGCGGTGAGGTCAACACCGGACGCCAAGCCGGAGTGGGGGTTCGCCGCCTTCGCCGAGCCGGTGTCGGCGGTCGGGTTCAGCCCGGGCGGGACGAAGTTGGTCGTCGCCTCCCGCGGCCACGACAAGCCGGGCGATCCGGTCGGGGCGGCGGTGTGGGACGCGGGCGGGCGGGCGAAGGTGGCCGACCTGACCGGCCACACCGGCGGCGTCTTCGCGGCGGCGTTCAGCCCGGACGGGTCGGCCGTGGCCACCGCCTCGGCCGACTTCACCGCCCGGCTGTGGGACGCCGCCACCGGCCAGGACCGCCACGTCCTGCGGGGGCACCTGTTCTGGGTCCGGGCGGTGTGCTGGAGTCCGGACGGGAAGCGGGTGGCGACCGGCAGCGCCGACGGGACGGCGAAGGTGTGGGACCCGGCCACGGGTGCGGAGCTGCTGACGCTGCCGGCCCCGGGCGGGGCGGCGACGGCGGTGGCGTTCTCGGCCGACGGCCGGACGCTGTTCGTCGGCGGGGCCGACGGGACGGTCCGGGCGTTCGACGCCGGCCCGCCGAACAACTCGCAAGTAGGCCGTTGACCGTGGAGGGATGGACGGTTAGCCTGGGACCGGCGGCCCCTGGCTAATCCGGCCGCGGGCAGCCGAGATGGTCTACGCGTGGGAGCGCGGCCAAAGACCCTGTTCGGCCAAAGGGGCGCAGCATGGAAGGACGACGCATCGGTCGGAACGACCCTTGCCCGTGTGGCAGCGGGCGGAAGTACAAGCAGTGCTGTCTGAACAGTAGCCGCTATCAGAACACGGCCATGCCGACACCCCGTGGTGTCTTCGGCGCGGGTGTTGTGCTGCTCGCTCCGCCCCGGCAGGCCGTGCCCCGGCGGTTTCCGCCGCGCGCCATGCCGGCGGTGACCCGCGTGCCGGTGGATTACGAGTTCTCCGAACCGTTCGGAAAGGGCGAGGTCAACTACTGCTTCGAGACTGGCCGGCTGATCCCGCTGGTGGGTGGATATGTAATCCCCGTCGAGCGAGTCCAGCCGGGGATGCAGTTCCACCTGGATAACGGGGCTGTCGCCACGGTCACGGCGGTAGAGCCGCCCGAGGTCTGGGAGCCGCCCCCGTCCGACCCGAACGAGGACGGCAACTACCCGCGGCGGGTGATCGGGCGGATCAAGCGGACCGGGTTCATGGCCCTGGACCTGTTCTTCGGCGGACAGACCATTACCACCACACCGGGCCACCTTTTCTACTCGCTCGACCGACGCGGTTGGGTCGGAGCGGCGGACCTCCAGGTCGGCGAGGCGCTCCTGAGCGGTGAGGGTCAGCGGCTTCGGCTGGACGGCAAGAGCCGCATCCGGCACGGGCAGATCGAGTTGTACAATATCGAAGTGGAGCAGCTCCACACATACTATGTCGGCCGCACTCCGGGTACCGCCGCTTTGGCCCACAACGGCACGCCTGTTCCTGGAGCCGGGGGCTGCATCCCCAAACCTGTTCTCGTGGACCACGAGGCCGCGGGCGGCCACCTGATCGCGCGGCACGTCGGCAAGACCGACGCCGACTTGGCCGCGCGGCTCGCGGCGGAGCCGCGTATCTCCGGAGCCTCGACCTTCACCGACCTGGCGGCAGCTGACCGGGGCGTCGCGGAAACGATCGCGGCCAACGAAGCCGCTATCCGCTCGTGGCTGGCCGGTGGCTCCAGCAGGACGGTCGTGGAACACACGCTGCCAAACCCTGTCGGGCGCACCTTGCCGCGTGGTGCCACGGCTCCGGCCGATTCGTCCACCGTTCGTCTGATTCTGGAACGCGATGCCTCCATGCCCGGTGGCTTCCGGGTCGTCACGGGGTTCCCCAAATGATCACGCAGACCTATCCAACGCTTTCCCAGTTCCTCGGCGCGTACCTCCACCAAGACTGGCCGGAGGAGTTCTCCACGCCCGAAGCCGCCATCGAAGCTTTTCGTCGCCGGGAGCCGGCAGACTCCGTTCGGGCCATCCGCGCGGAACTCGAACAGGTCATCCACGAGGCGCAACAGTCTTCCGATCCGAGCCGGTTGCTCTATGACCTCGGCTGCTACTATGACCCGCGTGCTGACGGACGCTCCGTGTCGGATTGGCTCGCGCACGTCCGCAAGGTGTTGTCCGCGTAGCCGGGGCTACTTCTTCCGCCGGTCGTCCACGGCCGCGGCGAAGCCCTCGACGGTGTTCCCGTCCAGGGCGATGTCCTTCGCGTCCTTGCCCAGCCGGAACCCGACCCGCCGGGCCGGGCCGCGGGTCTCCCGCAGGACGTTGCCGCGGAACACCAGCCCGGCCGTCACCCCCTGCACGTCCACCGCCGCCGCGTCGTCGCCGCCGGTGTCCACCACCGTGTTCGCCTCGACCGTGTTCCGGTCGCCGGTGAACCCCGGCCCCCGCTCCGGGCGGAACAGGATGCCGGCCTGCCCGCTGCGGCGGACGGTGTTGCCGCGGATGCGGTTGTCGGTGTCCCGGTGGCCGACCGAGATGCCGGCCGTCTGGGTGTCGTCGATCGTGTTGCCCTCCGCCAGGCCGTACTTGACGCCCCAGCAGAAGAACAGCCCGATGTGGCAGCCGGCGATGCGGTTGTTGCGGACCACCGGCCGCTGCGACCCGGACCCGGGGTGGAGGCCCAGCCCGGTGTGGCCGCGGCTGTCGCAGTCCTCGACGGTGACATCGTGGCAGATTTGCCAACTGATGCCGTCGCCCCGGTAGTCGCGGGCGATGACCTTGCGGATGCCGATGTCGGCACAGTCTTGCAGGAAGATGCAGCCGGCGTAGTTGCCGTCCAGCTCCGCGTTGTGGGCCTTGTTGCCGTCCAGGGCCAGGCCCTCGATGGTCACGTTGGTGACGAACTCGCCGCTCAGGAGCGGGAACAGGGTGGAGGCGGTCGGGGTGCCGTCGGCCCAGAGGTTTTCGCGGAGGCCCTTGTCGAGCTGGAAGCGGTTGCCGGCCCGGGCCACGAGCGTCCGCTTGATGACCGTCGGCCCGCCGTGGTGCGGGTTCTTGGCCCGCAGGCAGACGCCGTCGCCGACCCGGAAACCCGAGGGGTCGGCCAGGGTGATTTCCTGGTCGTACCAGTCCGAGTCGGCGGCCAACTTCGACGTGGCCGACGGCTCCTTGACGAGGGCCGTGTCCGGGCCGCTGCCGAGGAGCCGGAGGTTCGAGCAGAGGGTGACGGCATTGCGGAGCCGCCAGGTGCCGGGGAGGAGCTTGACGGTGCCGCCGCCCATCCGGGCCACGGTATCGACGGCCGCCTGGAGGACCCGCTGATCCTTGCCGCACAGGTCGCCGGCGTCGGTGCCGACGGTCAGGGTGAACCGCTCGTCCCACTTCGGGGCGTGGCGGGTGTCGCCGGAGGTGGCCCGCGGGTCGGTGACGGGCGGCCGGCCGTCGGCGGCTTGAGAGGGGGCGTCGGCCCGGGCGAACCCGAGCGGCCCGGCGAGGGCGGCCGAGGCGGACGCGGTGCCGAGGAACCGGCGGCGGTCGACGGACATGGGAAACCTCCGGGCGGTGGGGTCCAGAGTACCCGGGGCTGTCGCCCCGGGCTATGCTGTCACGGGCCTTCGGCCCTGATGCCCGGGTATCAGGGCCGAAGGCCCGTGACCGGAACAGCCCATGCCGCCGCTGCACCTCGCCACCTTCGCCTGTGATGTCACCCCGCCCCTCGGCCACCCGCTCTGCGGCGGGTGGATCGAACCCGTCCGCGGGGTGGACGACCCATTGGAAGCACTCGGGGTGGTGCTGCTCGGGGCCGGCAAGCCGGTGGTGCTCTGTGCCGTCGATTGGTGCGGGCTGCGGAACGAGGCGTTCCGGACGTGGCGGGCGACCCTGGCCGACGCCGCCCACACCACCCCCGAGCATGTGTCCCTGCACGTCGTCCACCCGCACAACGCCCCGTTCGCCGACACCGGGGCCGAGAGGCTGATCGCCGCGGCCGGCGCCCCCCACTCGCTCGACTTGGCCTTCTTCGATGATTGCGTGAAGCGGTCGGCCGACGCCCTCCGGGCGTCGCTGATGAAGGCCAAGCGGTTCACCCACGTCGGCCACGGCTCGGGCAAGGTCGAGCAGGTGGCGTCGAGCCGCCGGGTCCTCGGCCCGGACGGGACGGTGAAGTTCACCCGCTACAGCGCCACGAAGGACCCCGCCGTCCGGGCCGAACCCGAGGGGCTGATCGACCCGCACCTGCGGACGCTCTCGTTGTGGGACGGCGACACGCCGCTCGCGGCCCTGCACTTCTACGCCTGCCACCCGATGAGCTACTACGGCGACGGCCGGGTGACGGCCGACTTCTGCGGGCTGGCCCGGCGGAAGCGGCGGGCCGACGACCCGGCCGTCGTCCAGGTCTATTTCAACGGGGCCGGCGGGAACGTCACCGCCGGCAAGTACAACGACGGGGCCAAGGAGAACCGGCCGGTGCTGCGGGACCGGGTGTACGCCGGGATGGTCGCCGCCTGGAAGGACACGAAGCGGACGCCGGTATCGGGCTGGGACTGGCGGTCCGAGGCGGTCAAGCTGCCGCCCCGGCGGGAGGCGGCGTTCGGGGCCGAGGCCAGCCGGAAGCTCCTGGACGACCCGAAGGCCACCGCCGCCCGCCGGGCCAACGCCGCCTTCCAGCTCGCCTGGCTGAAGCGGGCCGACACGCCGATCGAGGTGAACTGCCTCGACTTCGGGGCCGTCGCCGGGCTGTTCCTCCCGGGTGAGGCGTTCGTGGAATACCAGCTCGCGGCCCAGAAGCTGCGGCCGGACGGGGCCGTCTGCGTGGCCGCCTACGGCGACGACGGCCCGGGCTACATCCCGACCGCCAAGGCGTTCCTCGAAGGCGGGTACGAGCCGACCGTCGCCCTCGCCGGGCCGGATTCGGAAGACATCCTGCTGAAGGCCATCCGCCGGCTGCTCGTGCCCGAGAAGGGGGCGAAGAAGTGATCCGATGTGTCGCGCTGGCGGTCGCGCTCGTCGCCCTGCCCCTCCCGGCCGCCGACCCGCCCGCGGACCTCAAAGCCCCGGGGCCGCTCGCGCCGCAGGACGAGCGGGCCACCTTCCGCGTCAGCCCAGGCTTCACCGTCGAGCTGGTCGCGGCCGAACCCGACGTGGTCGACCCGGTGGCCATGTGCTTCGACGAGCGGGGCCGGCTGTTCGTGGCCGAGATGCGGGGCTACCCGAACGGCGGGGTCGGGACGGGCACCGAGACCCGCGGCCGCATCCGCTGCCTGACCGACGCGGACGGGGACGGCCGCTTCGAGACGGCCACGACCTTCGCCGAGGGCCTGCGGTTCCCGATGGGCCTCCAGCCGTACAAGGGCGGGCTGTTGGTCGCCGTCGCCCCCGACCTGCTGTACCTCGAAGACACCGACAACGACGGCAAGGCCGACAAGTCGACCGTCCTCTACACCGGGTTCAACCTGGCCAACATCCAGCAGATGGTCAACAGCCTCCAGTGGGGCCTCGACAACTGGGTGTACGGCTGCGCCGGCAACGACGGCGGCGTGGTCCGCTCGGCCGAGAAGCCGGGTTCGCCCGAGGTGTCGCTCCGCAACCGCGGGCTGCGGTTCCGGCCGTGGCTCCCCGGCAGCCTGGAGCCGACCAGCGGCGGCGGTCAGTACGGGCTGACCGCCGACGACTCCGGCCGGTGGTTCACCGCCACCAACAGCCAGCACCTGCGGCAGATCGTCCTGCCCGATGAATACCTGCGGCACAACCCCTATCTCCCCGTCTCGACGGTCACGGTGGACATCCCGGAGCACGGGCCGGCGGCGAAGGTCTTTCGCGTCAGCCCGTTCGAGCCATGGCGGGTCGAGCGGACCACCCGCCGGGCCGGCGGGCCGGACGCCAAGCGGTTCCCCGCCACCGAGCTGATCCCCGGCGGGTTCATCACCTCGGCGTGCAGCCCGCTGGTCTACACCGCCGACCTGTTCCCGCCCGCGTACCGCGGCAACAACTTCGTCTGCGACCCGGCCAACAACCTGATCCACCGCGAGACGCTGGAGCCGAACGGCGTCCTGTTCACCGCCAAGCGGGCGGACGCCGACCGCGAGTTCCTGGCCTCCACCGACAACTGGTTCCGGCCGGTGCATCTCTCCCTCGGCCCGGAGGGGGCGGTGTACATCCTCGACTTCTACCGCGAGGTGATCGAGACGCCGCTGTCCTTGCCGGACGACATCAAGGCCCGGCTGAACCTGGAGAGCCGCGGCCGCGGTCGCATCTGGTGGGTTGCCCCGGACGGGTACAAACCCGGGAAGATGCCCGACCTGAGCCGGGCCACGGCGGACGAGTTGGCCGACGCCCTGGTGAAGCCGAACTCGTGGTGGCGGCTGACCGCCCAGCGGTTGCTCGTCGAGCGGCAGGTGAAGGAGGCGACCCCGGCGATCCGCGAGCGGCTGGCTGGGGCCGTGGGGAAGCCGGGTCACGCCAACCTGCTCTGGGCGCTGGACGGCCTCGGCGAATTGACCCCGGCCGACCTCGGCCGGGCGTTCGCCGGCCCGGAACCGGGGATGCGGGAACAGGCCCTGCGGCTGGCCGAGCGGTTCTTCGGCGATTCGCCCGAACTCCGCCGCCGGGCCGCGACCCTCGCCGGGGATGCGTCGGCCCGGGTCCGGTTCCAGCTCGCCCTCAGCGCCGGCCGGATGCCGCCGGACGCCCGGGCCGATGTCCTCTCCGGCTTGTTGGCCCGCGAGTCCGACCCGTGGGTGCGGACGGCGGCCCTGGTCTCGGCCGGGGACGTGGCCGCCCGGCTGATCGACCGGCTCGCCGGCGCGGACCCGTCGGTCTCCTCCCGGCTCGCCGCGATGGTCGGGGCGAAGGGAGATGAGGCGGAAGTCACGCGGGTGCTAGCCCGTGTGGCGGCCGGCGGGGGTGCCCCGCTGCTCACCGGGCTTGGGGAAGGAATGCGGAACGCCCGGAAGCCGCTGGCCGCGTGGCTGGCCGACCCGCCGGCCGGGGCCAAGCCGACCGTCGCCAAGCTGCGGGATCGCTTCGAGGCGGCGGCCCGCACCGTCCGCGACGACGCCAAGCCCGCCGGCGAGCGGGTCGCCGCCGCCGACCTGCTCGCCCTCGTGCCGTTCGAGCTTGCCGGGCCGACCCTCGCAGATGTCCTCACCCCGTCCACCCCCGGGGACGTGCAGGCGGCCGCGGTCAAGGCCCTGGCGGCCCACCCCGACGCGGGGGTTGCCCCGTTCCTCCTCAAGCCGTGGAGCGGGTACGGTCCCGGCCTCCGGGCGGTGGTACTCGACGCCCTGGCGGCCCGCCCGGACCGGGCCGTTGCCCTCCTCGACGCCGTCGAAGCGAAGGCCGTCGTCACCGGCGAACTCCCGCCGGCGCTGGTGCAGCAACTGAAGACGCACCCGGCCGCCGAGGTCCGCGCGAAGGCGGCCGCGGTCCTCGCCGCGGCCGTCAACTCCGACCGGGTGAAGGTGGTGGCCGAGTACACCAAGTCGATCGACCTGACGCCCGACCCGGCCCGGGGGAAGGAGCTGTTCCAGGCCCACTGCGCCGCCTGCCACCGGCTCGACGGGGTGGGTCACGAGGTCGGCCCGAACCTGCTGGCCGCCCTGCCGAACAAGTCGGCCGAGGACCTGTTGGTGGCCCTGTTCGACCCGAACCGGGAGGTCGACCCGCGGTACGTCGGCTACCAGGCGACGACGGCCGACGGCCGGGTGCTGACCGGGATCGTCGCGGCCGAGACCCCGGCCGGGGTGACACTCCGCCGGCCCGACGGGGCCGAGGACACCGTCCGCCGGGCGGACCTCGAAGCCCTCCGCTCGACCCGGCTGTCGCTCATGCCGGAGGGGCTGGAGAAGCAACTTTCCCCGCGGGACGTGGCCGACCTGTTCGGCTACCTGCGGGCCGCCGGGAAATGAGGCGTCGCCCGGGGGCCGGCGTCGGCCCCGGTACGACGGCTACCGTCGGCCGAACGGGGTGAGCTGCTCCAGGCACCGGTTCACGTCGGCCACGCACACCGTCCCGTCCCGCCGGCCCCAGTACACGAACCGCCCGTCCGGGCTGATCCGGTAGGCGTGCCCGACCGGCGGCCGGCCGGCGTCGAACGTCACCACCGGCCGGTCCTCCCCGACCCGGTACAGCGCCACCCCGTTGTCCGCCGGGACGTTGGCGTCGGCAAGCACCCCCAGCTTCCCCTCGGCGTCCGACCAGCCCAACGACCGCGGGTGAACCCCCAGCCGCTTCAGATCCGGGAGCCGGAAGAAGTGGATGCGCCCCCCGCCGACCGGCTCGGACACCGCCATGCAGCGGCCGTCGTCGTTCAGCCACTCGATCCGGTAGTCCGGGGGCAGTCGGTCCGGGTCGAGCGTGATCGGCTTCCCGGTGAGGCCGTCGAAGAGCAGCCGGTACCCCCACTTCCGGTTCGCGCGGAGGTGGAGGAGACGGCCGTCGGCCGACAGGCTCAGCACCTCCGCCCCCGGGGGGGCAACGCCGGCGAGGGTGTAGACCTCGGCCGTCTTCCCCCCGGCCAGCAGCTCCCGGGCCCGGACCGCCTCGGTCGGGCGGTTGAACGGGTCCCGCCGGACCAGCAGGGGCGGCTTGTCCGGCCGGGTGACGAGGGCGTCGTTCAGCCCGCGGGGCAATTCCCACGTATCGGTCCGCTCGCCGGTCTCCAGGCTCCACCGGGAAGCCCGCTCGCCGCTGGAGAGGACGACCGCGGCATCCCCGGGCTCGAACGCCACCGCCGAGTTGTCGGCGAACCACCCGTCCCGGATGTCCCAGACGTAGCGGACCCGGCCGGTCGCCCGCTCCCACACCCCGAGCTGCCAGTTCTGGGCCAGGGCGGCGACCCACTTGCCGGTCGGCGACAGCCACACCTTCTCGACCACCCCGGTCAGCCCGCGGTAGGTGCGGACCCCGCGGTCGTCGTCCACCCGGAACACGTCCAGCCCGCCGTCCGGCCCGTACGCCCCGCCGCCCGCCAGGGCGACCCGGTCCCCGGCCGGGGCGAAGGCGGCCCCCTCGGTCCAGTTCCGGTAGCTGCCGGCGCGGTTCTGGAGGCGGACGAGCGGCCGCCCGGTGGCCACGTCCCAGACGAACGGGTAATTCCGGCCGGCCGACACGAGGGTCGTTCCGTCCGGGCTGAAGTCGGCCGCAAAGACGGTGTGCTCGCTGCCGTAGAAGGCGTTCAACCGGGAGACGGTCCGCAGGTTCCAGACCGACAGGTCGCCACCCTTCCCGCCGACCGCCAGAAGGTACCCGGCGGCCGGGCCGGGGAGGGCCGCCCGGACCCCGCTCGGGCGGCGGAAGTTCCGCCCGAACCCGAGCCCGGTGATGGGGAGGTCGCCCTCCCGGAACCGTGTCGCCTTCCCGCCGGCGGTCGGGCGGACGACCACCTCGCCGTCGAACCCCCCGGCCGCCAGCAGCTCGCCGCCCGGGGAGAAGGCCAGGGCGGTGACGGCCCCGTCCTCCCACTCGGCCAGCTTCCGGGCCGACGGGTTCGGGCCCCGGTCGACCGCCCACAGGAAGACGACCGGTTCGGGCCGGTCGCCCCCCGCCCGGGCCGGCACGAACGACGCGGCCGCGAACCGGGCGTCGGGGGACAGGGCGGCCGCGATCACCCGCCCCGGGCCGGGGAGGGGGATGTCGACGACGGCCCGGTGGGTGCCGACGTTCCACAGGGTCAGGGACTCGGCGTCGCCGAACGGGACGATGAGCTGGAGTGGGGAGTCGGGGTCGGGGAAGGCGACCGGGCCGCGGCCGGGGCGGGTGGTCCGGACCGGGTGGTTGGCCGGGTTCCCGTCCCAGACGGCGGCCGCGGATGGCGGGCGGCCGGGGGGGGCTGGCCCCACCCGGCGGCGACCACCCGCCGCCCGTCCGGGCTGAACGCGACCGCCCCGAACCCGCTGTAGCGGCCCTCCGCGGCGGGGGCGGGGTACTCGTAGGCGTGGGCCAGGTCGAGGCCGCCGAGGGTGGCGGCGGCATAATCCCGGACATCGGCCTCCGGGCGGAGCAGTAGTAGAGCGTGCAACCGGCCCCGGACGTCCCCCGGCCACCCGACCCGCCGTGGGGTCTGTAGGACCGCGTCCTGGGACGCCAGCAGAGCCTTCTCGTACTCACGCTCGGCGGCGATCCGGTCCCGCTCCCGCTCGGCCCGGGCCCGCTCGGCGTCGCTCTCCTTCCGATCCCGCTCGACCCGCTCGAAGCCCCAGGCGGTCGCCCCGGCGGCCATCCCGACCGCCGCCAGCCCGGCCCCCACCCAGGCGACGTTCCGGCGGGCCCACAGCCCGACCGCCCGGGGGACGTGCCACCACCGGTCCCGGGCCGCCGGCAGCCGCCCGTCCAGCCACCGCTGGAGGTCGGCGGCG
>JAIEQN010000721.1 GCA_019747685.1 Gemmataceae bacterium | reverse complement strand
AGCTTCTCCTGCCCGGCCTTGCCGATGCCGGGGAACCGCATCTGGCGGCTGTAGCGGTCGAGCGGGTTCGGGTCGGTCATGGGTGCGAAGTCCCGGGGCACAGGCCGGGAGGCCTGTGCCACCAGAGCGAGGGTTCGGTGGCACAGGCCTCCCGGCCTGTGCGGGTCAGTTACTCGTCGCCTTCGTCGTCGGGCTCGTCGGCGGCCGGTTGGACCGTCCCGACCCCGTTCGACGGGAGGAAGTCGTGCAGGAACCGGACGTGCTCCCGCGGCCACTCCTCGGCCTTGGCGAACCCGACGAGGGCGTGGATGTCCTCGCGGACCTTCCGCAGCTCCGGGCCGGACAGCCGCTGGAGGTACGTCGCCAGGTAGTGCATGGCCTCCTCTGCGGCAGCCGGGTGGACGACCGCCGGGTCGGAGCCCTCGAAGAAGACGTAGGCGTGCAGCACCCCGAGCAAGAGCGGGTGGACACCCAGCTCCGGCGGGATCAGTGGGAACACCGCGGCCCCGTCGGGGGTTTCTTCGGCGGGCGGCTTCTCGTCGGCGGCCATCAGTCAGCCTCCGGCCACGGCCGGGATGAGGGCGATCGTCTGCCCGTCCGCGACGGCCGTGTCCATCTCGTCCAGGTAGCGGATGTCCTCGTCGTTGACGAAGACGTTCACGTACGGCCGGAGCTTGCCGCCGTCGAACAGCTTCGGGGCCAGCCCCGGGTACTGCCGGACGAGGTCGTCCAGGGCGGCCCGGACGGTCGCCCCGGCGACCGCCACCTCGGCCTTCCCCCCGGCCTGCTCCCGCATCGGGGTCGGGACCTGCACCGTGATTGGCATCGCAACCTCTTCGTAGGGTGGGCCTCAGCGGTCCGCAGGACCGCATCGACCCACCCTACATGTCAGGCCAACACCGGCTCGCCGACGACGCCGGCCAGCTCCTCGAACGCGGCCAGCGACGGCTTGATGACGGCCGGCCGCTCGACCGCCTCGAACACCGCGTCCTGGGTCTTCAGCCCGTTGCCGGTGACGCACAGGACGATCTCCTCGTCCCGCGGCAGCCGGCCGGCCTCGATCAGCTTCCGGGCCACCGCCACCGTCGTCCCGCCGGCCGTCTCGGCGAACACGCCCTCGGTCCGGGCCAGCAGCAGCATCCCGTCGACGATCTCGTCGTCACTCGCGTCCTCGGCCCATCCGCCGGAGTCGCGGATCAACTTGGCCGCGAAGTACCCGTCGGCCGGGTCGCCGATGGCCAGGCTCTTGCAGATCGTGTCCGGCTTGCGGACCGGCTTGTGCCGCTCGCGGTTGCTTTTCACGCAGTCGCTGATCGGGTTGCAGCCGGTCGCCTGGGCGCCCCACATCTTCGTCGTCACGGGTTGGCTGACGAGGCCCGTGGCGTGCAACTCGGTGAACGCCTTGTGGATTTTCCCGACCAGCGCCCCGCCGGCCATCGGGCAGACGACGTGCTGGGGGAACCGCCAGCCCAGGTCCTCGGCGATCTCGAACCCCATCGACTTCGACCCCTCGGCGTAGAACGGCCGGAGGTTGACGTTCACGAACCCCCACCCGTACTTCAGGGCGATCTGGGTGCAGAGGCGGTTGACCTCGTCGTAGGTGCCGGTGACGGAGATCACCTTCGCCCCGTAGACGGCGGTGCCGAAGATTTTCGCCTTCTCCAGGTCGGCCGGGACCAGGATGACGGTGTCGAGCCCGGCCTGGGCCGCCTGGGCGGCGACGCTGTTGGCCAGGTTCCCGGTGCTGGCACACCCGACCGTCCGCATGCCGAACTCGCGGGCCTTCGACAGGGCCACCGCGACCACCCGGTCCTTGAACGAGAGCGTCGGGAAGTTGACGGCGTCGTTCTTGATCCAGAGGCGGTCCACCCCGAGGGCGTCGGCCAGCCGGTCGGCCCGGATCAGCGGGGTACACCCGACCTGCGGGCCGACCGACGGCTCGCCGTCGAGCGGCAGCAGCTCCCGGTACCGCCACATGGCCCGGGGCCGGCGGGCGATCTTGTCGCGGCCGAGGACCTGCCGGGCCCGGTCGAGGTCGTAGGCGACCTCCAGCGGCCCGAAGTCGTCGGTGCAGAAGTTGATCGGGGCCTTCGGGTAGAGCTTGCCGCAGACGCGGCACTTGAGCCCGGTCACGAAGTCGGCGGTCGGCACAGGCGGCACCCCTGGTGAGAGGACGCGCGGGTGGCGCGTCGGCGTCACGGCTTCGGGGTGAGGTCTTGGTCCAGTTCGATCCGCCGGGGGTGGTAAACCCGGCGGGTGCAGAGATAAGAGAACGGCGGGGGATGGGGTCCCACGCGAGATCTTATCTTCCCCGGCCATACCCCGCCCCAACGGGGGGCGCGGCGTTTGCCGGGCAGGACTTAGCACCTGCACCTCGGGGGCGGGCCGTGCGGCTCGCCTCACCGGGCCGGTTGCTGTGGCGTCGTCGGGCCTGGCCCCTCAGCCACTCTGGATAAGATGCTCACCAGCTTCGTCGGCCCCGGCCGCCGGTGCGGCAGGGTTGGGGAGAGGATAAGGTCCGGGCCGACCGGCGGCAACGGGAGTTGGGAAAAAAGTCGGAGGGGCCGACACAGGCCGGGAGGCCTGTGCCACCAGATGACTTGGTGGCACAGGCCTCCCGGCCTGTGCGGCTCATCACCCCGCCATCGACTGCATCATCCGCTCGGTCCCGAGCCCGTCCCGGGGCTTGTAGTGGTTGCACCCACTGTCCCCGCTGACCATCAGCGAGAAGTGGGTCAGCTCCGGCTGCATGCACAGCCCGATGGCGGTGTGTTCGGCCGCCGGGCCGTCGTGGTCGCCGTGCCAGTGCCGGCAGCCCCGGCAGTGGCCGTGGTGGTCGCCGTGGTCGGTGATCCGGCTGAAGTCGGCCATGAGGTGCCCCCCGGAAGTGCCGCCGGGCCGGCGGTGGGGATAGTCTAGCAACGGCCGTGCCCGAGCGGGTAGTCAGCAACCGGCGTCCGGCCGGGCGGCGACCGGCACGAGCGGAGCGAGCGATTCCAGAACGAACAGGGGCAGCCGGAACAAGAACTGGACGACGGCGAGGAGGACCTGAGCCTCGGGGGAAAGGTGCAGGCCGGAGAGGACGGTCAGGAGGACGGCGCCGGCGAGCAGCACGACAGCCACCCAGACCGCGAGGGCGACGAGCAGCCCGCCCCCGACGATCAGGACGAAGGCGCAGCCGCCGCAACACCCGGCCGTCGCGGCCAGACCGGCGCGGTCCGGTTCCGGGTCCGACACGGCCGGCCTCCGGGGCGTGGTCTACCACCCCCGACCCCGCCGCCGACCGGTTATTCCCACCGCCGAGCTGGTCCCGGGAGCGCGGGCCTCCGGCCCGCAGCGGGCCGGAGGCCCGCGCTCCACGGAAGTTACCGCGCCGGCCCCACGTCGGCCGTCTGCGACGCCTCCCACTGTTCGATGGTGCCGATCGGCAGCCAGTAGTCGGCCTCCACGACCCGGAACCCGCCGCCGGCCGCGAGCTGGCTGACCGCGTCGGTGATCTCGTACTCGCCCCGCGGCGACAGCGGCAGCGTCAGATCGAACGCCCGGCGGGGGAGCTGGTAGCCGCCGATGTTCGCTAACTGCGGCGGGGCCAGCCCCTTCGGCTTCTCCACGATCCTCTCCAGCGTCCCGTCGGCCTTCCGGGTGACGATGCCGAAGCTCTCCGGCTCGTCGACGGACTGGGTCAGGATGCCCATCGGCACGGCCGCCAGCTTCGCCAGGTCGGCCCGGCCGACGAGGTCGTCCCCGTTGAGGACCATCACCCGGTCGGACGTGACCGCCCCCTTGCAGCTCATCAGGGCGTCGCCGGTGCCGCGGGGCTCGGCCTGCCGGACCGTCTTCCAGTCCCGGACGTGGCGTTGCGTCGTCAGGTAGTCCTCGATCTGTTCGGCCAGGTAGTTGACCACCACGACGAGCCGATCGACCGGCGGCAGCGCCCCGATGATCCAGTCGAGGATCGGCCGGCCCTGGACCTTCAGGAGCGGCTTCGGGGTGTCGGTGGTGTGCGGCCGGAGGCGGGTGCCCTTGCCGGCGGCCAGGATGATCGCGTCCATCAGCGGTTCCGTGCGTGACCCGGGCGACGGGCCGTTTCAGTTTAGGTCACGCGGCGGGGAAAAGTGGCGGGAACGGGTGAACCCCGGCAACCGGCGGGGCCGATAGAGGGTGCGTCGGGACGGGGGACGGCGGAGCCGGAACCCGCCCGGTACGGCAGCGGCTTCGCGCACGGAGGCGGGCCGCCGCCGTCTCACCCCCCGGGCGGCCGGAGTGAGAAGTGATCAGTGAGCAGTGACCAGTAAAGAGTCTGATCGACTCCGGACTGATCACTGGTTACTGTTCACTGTTCACTCCGGTCCCCGGGTCCCCATTCCACGCCACGGACGGCCTTGCCATGCGCCGCCGCATCGCGCTGTTGTCGGCCGGGGGCCTGCTGGCCGCCGGCCTCGGGTGTAAGCACGTCGGGGGCAAGTGCGACCCCGGCGGCCACCCGGCCGACGCCGCCCCGGTGCCGATCACCAACCCGTATCCGTACGCCCCGGCCCCGGGCGTCACCGCGACGCCGGCCCCGCTGCCGGCCGCCAAGGACGCCCCGGCCAGGCTGCCGTCGGGGAACTGAGATCGAGAATCTAGACAACGCCCAATTGTCCCCGTCAAGACCCGGCGGGGATTTTTTGGGAATTTTCCACTTGACCAACTACCCCAACGTCGGCTAGCATCACTTCGTCTCGACCCTTCCCTTCCGCGAGACTCGCACATGCCCCCCCCCCCCCTACGTTCTCCGTAGTATCTCGCTGATCGCCTTCCTCGTCCTCGCGGTCGTCCTCTGCGGAACGGCCTACGCGAGGCAGCAGCCCCCGTTCATCAAGTTCGACGGCAAGCAGGGGCCGAACGGTAACCCGTCGTCGCCGCTGGCCGGCGTCATCAAAGCCACCGGGACGTACGATGTCGGCCCGAACGGGACCTTGGAGAAGGTGTGGGTGCTCATCCGCAGGGACGGCGAGAACAAGGATAACTATTTGCCCCTCGAGGCGACCGCGGTCAACGGCAGTTTCCTGTTCCAGAGCGACCCGACCAAGAACAAATTTGTGGGCAACGCGAAGTACTACGTCAAGCTCCGGATGAACTACAAGAACGGTGTGGGCACGCCCCAGGAACTGTACAGCGGTGAGGAGCGGTTCGTGATCGTGAAGTAAGCCGGTGGCTGCGGCACCCGCGGGAGTGACTGCCATGATCCGCCGCGAGACCCGTCTGAAGGCGAGCGGGTTCACCCTGATCGAGCTGCTGGTGGTGATCGCCATCATCGCGGTCCTGGTCGGCCTCTTACTGCCGGCCGTCCAGAAGGTCCGGGAGGCGGCCGCCCGAAGCCAGTGCCAGAACAACCTGAAGCAGATCGGCCTCGCCCTGCACCACTTCGAGGGCGCCCACGGCCGGTTCCCGAGCATCGACGGGGATGTCTTTTCCAACGGCAAGACGGTCGGCCTGTTCGTCTCCACCCTGCCGTACGTGGACGAGCCGAACGCCTTCCGGGAGTTCATCGACAAGCGGCCCGACGCGGCCACCCCGACGATCCGGACCTACCTCTGCCCGGTCGACCCGTCGGTGGGTGCCCAGACGACGATCGCGTTGTTCATCGGCACCCGGGGGGTGTCGAGCTACGTCGCCAACGCCCAGGCCCTGTACGGCACCCCGCAGCGGTACGGCCCGCCGGCCGTGGCCCGGTTCGCCGACGGCCTGTCGTCCACCATCGCCTGCGGGGAGCGGTACGCCTCGGACTGCGGCAATAACGCGACCCAGATCTTCATGTACGTCGCGGCCTCAACCCGGGCGGTCTTCGCCGACGGCGGGCCGTACTCCGACTACCCACGGACGCCCGGCCGGCGGCCGTCACAGTTGTACGACATCCCGGTCACGTCCGGTTCGCCCCCGGTTTCCCGTGGCAGCCGGGGGAGGACGTTCCTGGTCGCCCCGCGGGTCGAGGAGTGCGACTACCGGGTTGCCAACACCCCCCACCGGTCGGGCATGCAGGCCCTGTTCCTGGACGGGTCGGTCCGGAGCCTGGCCGCGAACATCGCCGAAACCACCTACTGGGGTCTGGTGACCCCAGACGCCGGAGAAGTTGTTGGGGATTACTAGCCCAGCGCACTCGCCCGCTCCTCTTCGGACGGCAGTCATGACCGCGCTCCGCCTGCTCCTATTCTCGGCCGCCTTCCTCTTGACCGCCGGGGCGTGGGCGGCCGACGACTCCGAACAACTCACCGTCGACTTCGGCAAGAAGGACGAGGGGAAGCCGAAGTCTACCAAGCCCAGCCATGTGGTGGCGTCCGGCCGGGTGGTGCTTTCCAAGGACTATACCGATCCGAAGGTCGAGGTGTTGATCCGGTCCGACCCCGTCGACCCTAACGACCCCGGCTGGGCCGTCCATACAGCCAAGCTGAAGGACGGGAAGTGGACGATCGACATCCCGAAGCTGCCGCCCGGCACGTACCGGGTCTGGCTCCGCTGCAAGCTCACCCGTGTCGCGGACGAGGCGGGGACCGAGTTGTACTTCCCGGACGACCCCGAGAAGTCCCCGTACCCCTACACGGTGACGGTGAAGTAGCCCCTACCGCCGGCCCCGCGGCCGCTTGGCGGGTCGCGGGGCCGGGGTCGTCACCGCCGTCGCCGGCTCGGCCGCCGGCGGGCCGGCCGTCGGCAACCGGGCGGCCTCGGCCAGTTCCAGGAACCGCCCCTGGCTCCGCACCCGGGCTTCCCCCTCGGCCGGCACCACCCGCCGGTACGACCCGTCCGCCAACAGCTCCCGGGCCTTCACGTTGTCCGCCAAGCTGATCTTCAAGATTTCGTCGATCAGCCGGGCCTTCAGGTCCGGCTGGTCCACCGGGAAGATCACCTCCACCCGCCGGCTCAGGTTCCGGTCCATCCAGTCGGCGCTGCCGGTGAACACCTCCGGCTGGCCGCCGTTCTCGAAGTAGTAAATCCGGCTGTGCTCCAGGAACCGGTCGACCACCGACACCACGCGGATCGTCTCGCTCACCCCGGGGATGCCCGGCCGCAGGGAGCAAATCCCGCGGCAGACCAGGTCGATCTTCACCCCGGCCTGGCTGGCCCGGTACAGGGCCTTCACCACCGCCGGCTCCAAGAGCCCGTTCAGCTTGGCGATGATCCGGGCCGGCCGGCCGTCCCGGGCGTTGGCCGCCTCCCGGTCGATCTTCTCGATCATCACCGTCTGCAGCCGGCTCGGGGCCACGATCAGCTTCCGCCACTGGGGCAGCTCGGCGTACCCGGTCAGGTAGTTGAAGAGCGCCGACACGTCGTCGGCGAAGTCCGGGTTGCCGGTGAAGAACCCCAGGTCCGAATACACCCGGGCCGTCTGCGGGTTGTAGTTCCCGGTGGCCAGGTGGACGTACCGGCGGATGGTGTTGTCCTCCTCCCGGCGGACGACCAGGGCCACCTTGCAGTGGGTCTTCAGCCCGACGAACCCGAAGACGACGTGGACGCCCGCCTTCTCCAGCTCCTTCGCCCAGAGGATGTTCCGCTCCTCGTCCAGCCGGGCCTTCAGCTCGATCACCGCCGTCACCTGCTTGCCGGCGTCGGCCGCCCGCTGCAAGGCCCGGACGATCGGCGAGTCGCTGCTCGTCCGGTAGAGGGTCTGCTTGATGGCCAGGACCCGCGGGTCGTCGGCGGCCGCCTGGATGAAGTCGACGACGTGGGCGAACGACTCGTAGGGGTGGTGGACCAGGATGTCCCGGCCGCGGATCGCCGCCCACGGGCTGGCCACCTGGGTGAACGCGGCCACCGGGACCGGGGCGAACGGCGGGTCCCGGAGGTCGGCGAACCCGGGCAGCCCGTGGACCTGGAACAGCCCGGTCGGGTCGAGCAGGCCGGGGATCGGGAACACGTCGGCCGGGTCGAGGTCGAGGGCGCTGGTCAGGAACTGCTCCACGTCCGGGGGTGCCCCGGCCTCGATCTCCAGCCGGACGGCCTGGCCCCGCCGGCGGGCCTTGACCTGGGCCTCGACCGCCTCCATCAGGTCGTCCACGGCGTCGTCGTCGATCTCGTACTCGCTGTCCCGGGTGACCCGGAACCCGACCGCCGGGCCGAGGTCCATCCCGGGGAACAGGTCGGCCAGGTGCAGCCGGATCACGTCCTCGAGCGGGGTGAGGACGTACCGCGGGCCGTCGCTGCCGTTGCGGCTCGGGTCGCTCGACGGCAGTTGCACGAACCGGGGCAGCAGGCTGGGGACCTGGACGACGGCGTACAGCGGGTCGGCGTCGCCGGGCCGGCGGAGGGTGACGGCCAGGTTGAGCGACTTGTTCAACAGGTGCGGGAACGGGTGGGCCGGGTCGGTGGCCAGCGGGGTGAGGACCGGGAACACCTCCCGCTGGAACAGCTCCCGGACGAACCGGAGGTCGTCCCCGGCCAGGTCGGCGGCCCGGCGGAGGACGACGCCCTTGCCCTGGAGGGCCGGCAGGAGGTCGTCGTTCAGGGTCCGGTACGCGGCGGCGACCAGCTCCCGGACGGTCTGGCCGATCCGCTCCAGCACGACGGTCGGGGGGAGCCGGTCGGCCCCCGACCCGACCGGCACCTTGGCCGTCACCTTCTGCTGGATGCCGCCGACCCGGACCATGTAGAACTCGTCCAGGTTCGACCCGAAGATGGCGACGAACTTGAGCCGCTCGAGGAGCGGGACGGACGGGTCCTGGGCCTCCTCGAGGACCCGGCGGTTGAACTCCAGCCAGCTCAGCTCGCGGTTGAGGTAGAGGGCCGGGTCGTCGAGGTTGGGGGCGGCCGGCGGGGCCGGGTCGGCCGGGGTCGGGGGCATCGGTCGGTTCTCCGCCGCGGGGCCGCGGTAAGCGGGTAGTATACCCGCGGCGGGAGGCCGGAGGGAGTGGACCCGGCCGGCCGGGGGTCAGGGGAAGTTCGGGCCGTCCTCGGTCAGCAGGTTGACCCCGAGCCCGCCGACGAGTACGTCCAGCCCGTCCCCGCCGGTCAGGGTGTCGTCCCCGGCGTCGCCGAGCAGCCGGTCGTCGCCCTCGCCGCCGAAGAGCTGGTCGTTCCCGGCCCCGCCGCGGAGGGTGTCGTTCCCGGCGAACCCGACCAGGGTGTCGTCCCCGGCCCCGCCGAGGGCCGAGTCGTCCCCGCCGCCGGCGTCGATCCGGTCGTTCCCGTCGCCGCCGATGAGGGTGTCGGCGTCAATGTCGAAGTCGAACTCGAACAGCCAGTCGTCCCCGGCCCCGCCGTCGAGCCGGTCGGCCCCGGACCCGCCGACCAGGGTGTCGGCCCCGGCCCCGCCGAGCAGGGTGTCGGCCCCGGTGTTCCCGTTCAGCTCGTCGTCCCCGGCCCCGCCGTCGAGGCGGTCATTCCCGCCCTCCGAAGCGGTCAGCCCGAAGAGGGTGACGGTCCGGAACCGGTCGGCCCCGGCCCCCCCGGCGGCGGTGTCGTCCCCCGCCCCGCCGTTGACCAGGTCGTTCCCGGCCCCGCCGTCCAGCCGGTCGGTCCCGTCCCCCCCGAGCAGGGTATCGTTCCCGTCCCCGCCGGCGAGCCGGTCGTCCCCGGCCCCGGAGTCGACGGCCATCCGGCCGTCGAACAGCACCCCGAGGATGTCGTCCCCGTTGCCCCCGGCCAGGGTGTCGTTCCCCTCGCCGCCGCCCAGGGTGTCGTTCCCGTCCCCGGCCGACAGGGTGTCGTTCCCGTCGCCCCCGGCCAAGGCGTCGTCGCCGGCCCCGGCGGACAGCCGGTCGTCCCCCGCCCCGCCGTCGATCCGGTCGGCCCCGTCGCCGGCCGAGACGGTGTCATTCCCCCCGCCGGCGGTCAGGGTGTCGTCCCCGGCGCCCCCGGTCAGGCGGTCGTCCCCGAGGTTGCCTTCGACCAGGTCGTTCCCGTCCCCGGCCGAGAGGGTGTCGTCCCCGGCCGACCCGAACAGCCGGTCGGCCCCGCCGCCGGTGGTGATCCGGTCGTTCCCGACCCCGCCGAACGCCACGTCCGCCCCGTCGCCGCCGGTCAGGGTGTCGTCCCCGGTGTCGCCGAACATCGACGCGCCCCCGGCCCCGCCGTCGAGCCGGTCGTTCCCGGCCCCGCCGTGGAGTTCGTCGTCCCCGTCCCCGCCGCGGAGGGTGTCGTCCCCGGTCCCGCCGAACAGGGCGTCGAAGCCGGCCCCGCCGTCGGCCAGGGTCGGGATCGCCGACAGGTTCCGGAGCACGTCGGTCGCCCCGCGGCCGGTGAACCGGATCCGGGTCACCTCCGGGCCGAAGGTGAACGTCTGGGTCGCCCCGCCGTCGAGCGAGTAGGTGACCACCCGGTCGGCCGAGACGGTGGCGAGGTCCTGCCCGTCCGTCCCGTCGATCACCAGGGTGGTGCCGGAGACGAACACCCCGGCCGGGTTCACCCGGTCGGCCAGCGGTTCGAGCCCCAGCCGGACCCGGGCCGGGCGACGGGTCGGGCGGAACAGGTCGGCCAGGAGTGCGCGGAACGTCGGGCGGGTCATCGGCGGTCCTCCGGCTGGGGGTCGGCGGCCGAGCGGCCGTCTACCGGAGACATCCGCGGCCGGCCAGCCGGCGGCCAGGAAAAATCGAGTACGATGGCGGGATGTTCGCCACCACCCGCTGGAGCCTGGTCGCGGCCGCCGCCGACCCGGCCGACCCGACCACCCGGGACGCCCTGGCCGCCCTCTGCCGGGCGTACTGGTATCCGGTCTACGGGTACGTCCGCCGCCGCGGCCACGACCACCACGCCGCCCAGGACCTGACCCAGGCGTTCTTCGCGCGGCTGTTGGAGAAGAACGACCTGGCCGCCGCCGACCGGACCCGCGGCCGGTTCCGGGCGTTCCTCCTGGCCGCCTGCCGGCACTTCCTGCTCAACGAGCACGACAAGGGGGCGGCCAAGAAGCGGGGCGGCGGCCGGCACCGGCTGCCGCTCCCCTTCGGGGACGCCGACGGCCGGTTCACCCGGGAGCCGGCCAGCGACGAGACGCCGGAGAAGGCGTTCGACCGGGAGTGGGCCCTGGGGCTGCTCGCCCGGGCGGTCGGCGAGCTGCGGGCCGAGTACGCGGAGTCCGGCCGGGGGAAGCTGTTCGACGCCCTGAAGGACACCCTGCTGGGCGGGGCCGAGGTGCCCTACGCGGAACTCGCCGGGCAGCTCGGGATGACCGAGGGGGCGGTGAAGGTGGCCGTCCACCGGCTCCGGCAGCGGTACAAGGACCGGCTGCGGGCGGCCATCGCCGACACCGTCGCCGGCCCGGACGAGGTGGACGACGAGGTCCGGGACCTGTTCGCGGCGTTAGGGTGAGTGGGGACGTGAAGCCGCCGGTCTTGCCCTCTCCCCTTGAGGGAGAGGGTGGCACACGACGCAGAGCGTCGGGTGACGGGTGAGGGGAACCACGCCGAACGGATCGGCGGCGCGTGCCTCCTCCCCGCACCCGGCCGACGGCCCCCGCGGGGGCGGCGGGCCCCCACAACCACCACGGGGGAGGGGGAGACCCGGGCCGCCCCTCCGATCGCCGGAAACGGGTGTAACCTCCGTCCCGCTCCGCTTCATACCGGGGTGGAAGCCGAAACCGCTCCCTCCCCGGAGGCCGGGCCATGATCCAACTTGCCGCCCTCGTCCTCGTCGGCGGGCTGGTCGTCTGCCTGTCCGTCGTGGCCGCCCGGGGGCCGGGCGGGCACCGGGCCGTCCTCCGGCTGCTCGCCGGGTACGGGCTGCTCGTGTTGGTCCTGGCCGGGCTGCTGGTGGTCGGGCTCGGGGTCCCGCGGTGGCAGGAGGCGATGGCCTCCCGCCAGCCGCCCGGGCCGACCGCGTACGCCGTCCTCGCCGGGGCGGTCGGGCTCTACCTCGCCCTGCTCACGCAACTGGCCCGGGTGGCGCTCGCCCGCCCGGCCCCGGGCCCGGGGACGCCGGCGACCGCGGCCGCGACCGGG
>JAIEQN010000310.1 GCA_019747685.1 Gemmataceae bacterium | reverse complement strand
CCCCCCCCGGGGGGTTTTTTGGGGGGGGGGCTCCCCCCGCCCCCCGGCGGCCCCCACACCCCCTACATTTCTTCCCCCTCGACCGGTACGAGGCTGTCGGCGTCACGGACGCGGAACGGCTCGCGTCCCGGCGTAGACGGCTGCCAGCCTCGGGCGAGGGCGTACAAGATCACCGTCCGCACGACCCCGGGGCGGATCGACCGCCGCTGGCCGACGACGCGGTATGACCCCGCCCCGGCGGTTTCGTACTGGTCGTGGTAACGGAAATATGCTTCCAACCGCCGCCCGGAGCCATCGGCCCGTTCGACGGCCAACACCATGTACCCGTCGTTTGGCCCGACAACCCATCGGTACGCTTCGCCATCGACGATGATGCGGCGGCTTCCGCGCTTCGGCATCGTCATCGTTCGCCCCCGTCGCCGTCTACCTTGTAGGGTGGGCGGAAGCGGTCCGCAGGACCGGTGAGGCCCACGCGAGACGGCGCCGCCCTCCCGCGTGGGCCTCGGCCCGCCTGCGGCGGACCTCCGCCCACCCTACGGGAACCGATTCACGCCCCCGTCGCCAGGGCCACGGCTAGCCGGCAGGCGGCCTCGAACTCGGACAGGTCGACGTACTCCTTGACCGTGTGGATTTCGTTCTGGCCGGCCCCGAACGTGACCGTCGGGATGCCGTGCTTGACCATCCAGTTGGCGTCCAGCCCGCCGTTGGTCACCCGCAGGTTCGGCTCCCGGCCGAGCGCCCGCACGGCCGCCGCCGCCCGCCGCACCACCGGGGCGTCGTCCCGGATGCGGAACGGGACGTAGTCCAACCGCGAGCCGAACGTCACCTTCCCCGGCCGGCCCTCGTGGTCCCGGACCTTCGCCGCCGCCGAGGCGAACGCCGCCTTGAACGCGGCGGTGATCTCCCGGACGAACTTGGCGTCGTGGCTGCGGCTCTCGCCCTTGACATGAACGAAGTCGGTGACGACGTTGGTGGCGTCGCCGGCCGGCTTGCCGTCCGTCCCGGACACCACCCCGACGTTGCTCGTCCCCTCCCGCCCGTCCTTGACCACCTTCCCCCACCACCCGCCGGAAAAGACCTCGGCCAGCGCCAGCGACACGATCATCGTCGAGGACACGCCCCGCTCCGGAGCCACCCCGGCGTGCGACGCCTTCCCCCGGATGTCGACGGTCCAGCGGTCGGCCCCGATCGCCCCGACGATCACGTCCCCGGCGTCCCGGCCGTCGAAGTTGAACCCGACCGCCGGCCCGCCGAGGTCGGCCGGGTTGACGTACTTGGCCCCGTACAAGCCGCTCTCCTCGCGGACCGTGAACAACAGCGTTAGCGGCGGGTGCGGGAGCTTCTGCCGGGCCAGCTCGGCGGCGAGCGTCACCAGGACGGCGCAGCCGGTCCGGTTGTCCCCGCCGAGGGCGGCCCCGTCGGTCGCGTTGACGATCCGCTTGCCGTGCAACTTCGGCTTGGCCCCGGCACAGAGCGGGACGGTATCCAGGTGGGTCATGAACAGGACCGGCGGGGCGTCCCGGGCCGGCCCGACCCCGGGGAGCTTGACGATCAGGTTGCCGGTCTGGGTCGGCTCGGGGATGCGGTGGTGGGCGTCGTCGAAGAGGATGACCCGGGCCGGGACGCCGGCCTCCTTCAGGGCGGCGACGACCTCCTGGCCGATGGCCGCCTCCCGGCCGGTCACGCCCTCGACCGCGAGGAACCGCATCAGCCGGCCGACGGCGGCCTGGGTATCGACATCGAACGCGGCGGCGGGCATGGGGTGGCCGGGGAGGAGGTCGGTTTGCGGAGGTGAAAGCGTTGTAGGGCACGCACCGCGTGCCGTCCGCCGGATTACCGCAGCCGCAGGAGCTTCCGGAGCCGGCCGGCCAGCCGGTCCCAAGCTTCGCCGGCCGGGTGTTCGACCGGCGGCAGGTCGTGCGGGAAGTGGGCCAGCTTGCCGTCTTCCGTCACCTGGGCGAACCCGAGCAGGGCCTCGGCCCACGGCCCCTGGTCCGGCCCGAGCGGCATGCCGACCAGCCCGCACACCAGGTACGCCGACGTGCGGTGGACCACCGCCCCCTGGATTTCCACGACGACGCCGACCGGGACCGGCCGCAGGCACTCCATGTTCAGCACCCGCCGGAGGACCAGGTTGGCCTGGGGGCCGACGTGCTTCCAGGCGGTCGCGTACCCGGCTTCGAGGACGAACCGGAGCATCGCCCCGGCGTACAGGGTGCCGTGGTGGTTGGCGTCCGACGGCAGGACGAGCTTGTGGCTGGCGGTGGTGGGCATGGCCCGGGCTACGGCCGGAGGTCGGGCGGCGGGCCGGCGGCGACCCCCGGCGGCCGCGGCCAGCCCAGGTAGCAAGTGTACCGCTTCCGGCCGAGCCAGTACCGGGCGGTGAACGACTCGGTCGGGTCGCACCAGAAGCCGGAGGCGTCCGACGAGTGGCCGCAGACGAGCAGGTCGGCCCGTCCGTCGGCGGCCGGCGGCAGCTCGGTCCGGTCGATCGGGGTGCCGGCCCGGTCGTACAGCCCGACCCGGATGTCGCCCCGGCCGCGGTGGTAGAGGTGCCACTGGAAGTGGATGCCCTCCTCGACGTTCAGGCCGCCGTTCAGGCTGTCGCCGGCGACCCAGACCACCCGGGCGCCGGGCGGGGCCGCGGCCTCGACGTAGTGGACGGCGTCCCACAGCATCCGGGCCCGGGCGGCGAACTTCTCCTGCTTGCCGACGCTCGCGACCGCCACCGCCGCCAAGCCGGCACAGACGCCGGCCCAGGCGGCCTTCTTCCAGGCGGTCGGCGGGGCCGCGGCCAGGGCCGACAGGAGTAGGGCGAAGAGGAGGTCGAGGCCCCAGACGGCCGGCATCGCGTACCGCCCGGACATCATCCCCATCGGCAGGTAGACGGCGACGCCGGCGGCGAGGAGCAAGAGGGCAGAAGTGATCTCACCCCCTAACCCCCTCTCCGCCACGGGGAGGGGGGACCGGAGGGCCGTTTCGGGGCTTTCTCCCCCTCCCTTCGTAGGGGAGGGGGCCGGGGGGAGGGGTTTCCTGACCGGCCACACCGCGACCGCCGCCAATGTCACCCCTACCCCGACAAACTCCAGGCTGACCGCACCCTTGAGGGCGTTCAGCACCCGTCCGGCCTGGGCGAGCGTCAGCCCCTGCGTCTCGTACTGCCCCGGGTGCCAGTGGAGCTTGAAGTAGACGAAGTGGGCGGCCGGCATCAGCAGGGTCAGCCCGAGGGCCAGCGACCGGATGCCGTTGTGCCGCCACGCCTCGCGGAGCGACACGCCGTCCGGCCACATCCGCAGCAGGATTTGGGCCGGGACCAGGGCCGCGAACGTGTTCTTGCACCCCAGGGCCACGAACACCCCGAACGCCGACGCCAGCTCCCACCGCAGCGGCCGGGGCGAGGTGGCCGCCTTCCGGGCGGCCGCCAGCCCGAACAGGGCGTAGGGCATGGCCACCCCCTCGGCCAGCGTCAGGCTCGTCCAGACCTCGTTCCGGTACGGGTTCCACATGGCCAGCGCCCCGGCCGCCAGGGCCGCCGCCGGGCGGACCCCGAGTTCCCGGAACAGCCACAGGAGCATCGTCGCGGCCAGGGCACACCAGGCGATTCGGTACGCCCGCCAGACGGCCGGGTCCCCGCCGAACAGGTTGGCTTGCAGTTGCCAGTGGACCCACAGGGTCGGGCGGAACGGGCCGAGGTGGTCGTAGTTCGCCCGGACCTTCTCCCACCACAACTCGGCGTGCCCGCCGAAGCCGGTCGTGGCCGACGGGTAGACGAGGTTGCCGTCGTCGACGAAGTCGAACGGGGTGGCCAGGGTCGGCAGGTACAGGGTGGCGAGCACCAGCCCGCCGGCCGGCACCCACCACGGGAAGCGGGGGGTCATGCGTCGCGTCCGTGCGGCCCAATCCTGGTGGCACAGGCCTCCCGGCCTGTGCTGACCTTGCACGGGCCGGGAGGCCTGTGCCACCGAGCTAAGACACTACCCCATCCCCGGCCGCCGGTGGAAGGCCAACGTCCGGTGGACGTTCGGCCCGGCCGTCCGCACCATGACTGCGTCTCCACCCCACCCGGAAGCGCACCCATGCAGCAGACCCTCATCCTCCTGAAGCCGGACGCGGTCCAGCGGCGGCTGGTCGGGGAGATCACCGGCCGGTTCGAGCGGAAGGGCCTCCGGCTGGCCGGGCTGAAGCTCGTCCAGGCCGCCCGGGAACTGGCCGAGAAGCACTACGCCGTCCACAAGGGGAAGCCGTTCTACGAGTCGCTCTTGGCCTTCCTGACCAGCGGGCCGACGGTGGCGATGGTCTGGGAGGGGCGGGAGGCGGTGGCCGTCGGCCGCAACCTGATGGGACTGACCGACGGGGCCAAGGCCCCGCCCGGGACGGTCCGCGGGGACCTCGCCCTGAGCGTCCAAAACAACCTGGTCCACGGGAGCGACAGCCCGGAGAACGCGGCCGCCGAGATCGCCCTGTGGTTCAAGCCCGAGGAGCTGGTCGGCTACGGGGCGACCGACGCCGCCTGGGTCGGGTAGCATTAAACCCGGACGATTCGACGCGAGTTCGTTTGCCTTCGGCCCGCCGGCCGGGTAACACGGGGGTGCCGGCGGGGCGCACACCCCGGCCGGCGTCACCCGGGATGTGGAGGCAACCGATGCAACGGCGTACGGGCTGGTGGGCTGTCGCGGTGGCGGTCCTCGGGGTGGGGCTGGGGCTGAACGTGTTTCGGCCGACCGCCGGGACGGCCCAGCCGGTCGGGGGCGGGGCCGCCGGCGGCCCGAAGTACACCATCGTCGAGACCGAGGGGACGAATCTGCTGGTGGTCGACAACTCGACGAACACCCTGCTCTTCTACACCGTCGACCCGGACAAGACGATCGGGGACGAGCTGCACCTGCGGGGGACGGTCGACCTGAACCAGGTCGGCCAGCCGACGATCAAGCCGAAGTCCGCCAAGAAGGCCGACGGGGGGAAGTCGCCATGACCCGCGTCATCCTCGCGGCCGGGCTGGTGGCCCTCACCGCCGGGCTGGTGGCCGCCCAGTACGCGGTCCGGGCCGGGGTCAACCCGTGGACCGGCCGGGCCCACACCACCGCCGTCGGCCGCAACCCGTGGACCGGGACGGTCCAGGCCCGGACGAACACCGTCAACCCGTGGACCGGGACCCGGTCGACCCACACCGCCGGGTACAACCCGTGGACCGGCGGGGCGTACCGGGGCGGGGCGGCGGTCAACCCGTGGACCGGCCGGGCCGGGGCCTACGGGGTCCGCCGGTGGTGAACCGGCCCGCCCGCCCCGATGTCCCGCGGGCCGCCGGCTCTCCCCGGCGGCCCGCACCTCCGGCCGAGCACATCCAACCTTGCCCGTCCCGGCCCCTTCCGGCCACAATCCCACCACACAGACCCGCCGCACCGAACAGGGTTCGCCGATGCCCAAAGCCTCCCCCGCCGCCAGCACCCCCGCCGTCAGTTCCCCCGCGGCCAGGGCCGCCGAGCTGCGGAAGCTGCTCGACTACCACAACCACAAGTACTACGTCGACGCCGCCCCCGAAATCTCCGACCGGGAGTTCGACCGGCTGCTCGAAGAACTCACCACCATCGAGGCCGCACACCCCGAACTCGTCACCCCCGACAGCCCGACCCGGCGGGTCGGCGGGAAGCCCGTCGACGAACTCACCAGCGTCCGCCACCGCCGGCCGATGTACTCGATCGAGAACAGCTACAACCCGGACATGCTCCGGGAGTGGGACACGTCCGTCCGCAAGGCCCTCGGCCGCGGCGAACCCGTCACCTACGTCGTCGAGCTGAAGATCGACGGCGTGGCCATGTCCTTGACCTACGAGGGCGGGGTCCTCACCCGCGGGGCCACCCGCGGGGACGGCGAGACCGGCGACGACGTGACCCACAACGTCCGGACCGTCCCCGGGCTGCCGCTGCGGCTGCACGCCGACCCGCCGCCGAAACTGTATGAGGTCCGGGGCGAGGTCTTCCTGACCCGGGCCGACCTGATCCGCATCAACCGCCGCCGGGTCGAGGAGGGCGACAAGCCCTACGAGAACTGCCGGAACCTGACGGCCGGGTCGATCCGCCTGCTCGACCCTCAGGAGGCCGCCCGCCGGACGCTCCGGTTCTTTGCCTACGCCCTCGGCGAGGTCGACGGGCTGACGATTTCCTCCCACCGGCAGTCCCTCGCCCGGATGAAGGAATTCGGCTTCCCGGTCAACCCGCACACGGCCGCGTTCGACACCATCGACGGGGTGATCGCCCATTGTGCCAAGTGGAACACCAAGCGGCACGATCTGCCGTACGACACCGACGGCATGGTCGTCAAAGTGGACGACTTCGGCCAGCGGGAGCGGCTGGGGTACACCAGCAAGTTCCCGCGGTGGGCCCGGGCCTACAAGTTCGAGGCGGAACAGGCCGTCACCAAGCTGGCCCGGGTCGAGGTCCAGGTCGGGCGGACCGGCAAGCTCACCCCGGTGGCCCACTTCGACCCGCCGGTCCGGCTGGCCGGTACCACCGTCGGCCGGGCCAGCCTGCACAACGCCGACGAGATGGCCCGCAAGGACATCAAGGTGGGCGACATGGTGGTCGTCGAGAAGGCCGGGGAGATCATCCCGCAGGTCGTCCGGGTCGAGACGGCCGCCCGGACCGGGGCCGAGACGGCCTTCGAGTTTCCCGCCAACTGCCCGATCTGCAACTCGCCGACCCGCCGCGACCCGGACAGCCCGTTCGTCTACTGCTCGGCCCCGCGGGGGCAGTGCGGCGGGCAACTGAAGCGGCAGCTCCTCCAGTTCGCCCGCCGGGCGGCCATGGACATCGAGGGGTTCGGCGAAGCCATCGCCGACGAGCTGCTGGCGGCGGACCTGGTGGAGTCGCTGCCGGACCTGTACCGGCTGACCAAGGACGACCTCCTGAAGGCCCGGCCGCCGAAGGACGCCAAGAAGGCCAAGGGCAAATGGGCCGACAACCTGCTGGAGGGGTTGGCCGGGAGCAAGGACCGGGGGCTGGCCCGGGTGCTGGCCGGGATGGGCATCCCGCACGTGGCCGACAGCATGGCCGACATCCTGGCCCAGGAGTTCCTGTCGATCGACGAGCTGATGGACGCCCCGGTCGAGCGGCTGTTACAGGCCGAGGGCGTCGGGCCGGAGCGGGCGGCGGCCATCCACGATTACTTCCAGCTCCCGGCCGTCCGGGACATGATCGCCGACTTCAAGGAACTGGGGCTGAAGCTGACCGAGGAGAAGCGGGCGGTGCCGACCGCCGGCCCGGCCGCGGGCGGGTCGCCGCTGTTGGGCAAGACGGTTGTGGTGACCGGAACGATGGCCCGGTACGAGCGGGCCGAGCTGGAGGACCTGATCCGCTCGCTCGGCGGCAAGCCGAGCGGGAGCGTGAGCAAGAAGACGGACTACGTCGTGGCCGGGGAGAAGGCCGGGAGCAAGCTCGACAAGGCCAAGGAACTGGGCGTCCCGGTGCTGACCGAGGACGAGTTCGACAAGCTAATCGGGAAGTGAGGCCGAAGGGGCGGCCGCCGATCACGCGGATCGACGCCGATCAGGAAAAACCGGGACGACGATCCGGTTCAACTTCTTTCCTAATCCGCGTCGATCCGCGTGATCGGCGGCCGCAGGCTTGCAACACTACCGGCGGTCGTACTCGGTGACCCGGGTCCAGGACCGCTTGAGCATCCCGACCACCGCCCACCCGGTGAGCATCCCGAGCAGGTAGACGGCCCCGGCCAGGACCGGGACCGACACGTTCCGCGACTGCCCGAACAGGTCGACCGTGACCGTGTGGTTGTTCAGGTAGGCGAAGTACCCGACGACCGCGACGAACCCGACCAGGAACAGGAAGCTGAGCGCGCGCATGGGCACCTCCCCGGTGAACGGGGGCCGTGCCCCCGGGCATCTCTGCCACTTCCGGATGCGAACGCGGTGCCAAACGCTTATCCGCCCCCGTTGGCACAACGGTTGCCGAAGACATGCCGCCTGCAACGCCCGCACGGCGGGCGGATTCAACCCCCACGGAGACCGAGCATGACGACCAAGAAAAACAGCCACACCACCGACAAGGACCCGGCGAAGACGGTCGACGTGCCGCCGTACGGCAGCCGCAACCCGGACCCGCTGACCGACCAGCCGGGGTCGCACCCGGTCGAGACGGGCGTGGGGGCGGTGATCGGCGGGGTGGCCAGCGGGCTGGCGGTCGGGGCCGTCGGCGGGCCGGTCGGGGCGGTCATCGGCGGGATCGTCGGCGGGGCGGCGGCCGGCGGGCTGGCCGGCAAGGGGGTCGGCGAGCTGATCGACCCGACCACCGAGGACAACTGGATCCGCGAGTACTTCAAGTCGGACAAGGCCGTCGCCAAGTCCGGGTACACCGAGGAGCACTACCGGCCGGCCTACCGGTACGGGCTGGAGTCGGCCGGGCGGTACGAGGGGCGGCGGTTCGAGGACGTGGAGACCGACCTCCGGGCCGACTACGAGAAGAACCACGCCCACACCGGGCTGGGGTGGGACCACGCCCGGGGGGCCGTCCGGGACGCCTTCGACCGGACCATCCAGCTCCGCGAGGAGCGGCTGAAGGTGAACAAGCACCGGGAGTCGGCCGGGGACGTGACCGTCCGCAAGGAGGTCATCACCGAGAACAAGCAGATCACGGTGCCGGTCGAGCGGGAGGAGGTCGTCATCGAGCGGCGGCCGGCCCACGGGACCGCTGCCGCCGGCGACATCCGGGCCGAGACCATCCGGGTGCCGGTCAGCGAGGAGCGGGTCGAGGTGTCGAAGGAGGCCGTGGTCACCGAGGAGGTGAACGTCGGCAAGCGGAAGGTGACCGACCAGAAGACGGTCGGCGGGACGGTCCGGAAGGAGGAGGTGCGGGTCGAGGAGACCGGGAACGTCGAGGTGAAGGGGAACGTCAAGAAGACCGACAAGCGGTAGCCCCACCGGGCCGAACCCGGAAGCCCGCCCGGACCTCCGGGCGGGCTTTCTTCGTTCCCGCGGCACCCCGGTTGCGTCCGGGTATCTTGTTCGGCGCCCCGCCCGACCCCGTTCGGAGGTTCCATCATGGCCACGGGCACTACCCTGAAGGACCCGGCGAAGACGGTCGACGTGCCGCCGTACGGCAGCCGCAACCCGGACCCGCTGACCGACCAGCCGGGGTCGCACCCGGTCGAGACGGGCGTGGGGGCGGTGATCGGCGGGGTGGCCAGCGGGCTGGCGGTCGGGGCCGTCGGCGGGCCGGTCGGGGCGGTCATCGGCGGGATCGTCGGCGGGGCGGCGGCCGGCGGGCTGGCCGGCAAGGGGGTCGGCGAGCTGATCGACCCGACCACCGAGGACAACTGGATCCGGGATCTGTTCGGGGCCGGGAAGGAGGCCCAGACGCCGGAGCTGTTGGCCGCCCACCGGCGGGCCTTCCGGTACGGACTGGTGGCCCGGGAGCGGTTCCCCGGGCGGGCGTTCGCCGACGTGGAGCCCGACCTCCGCCGGGGCTGGGAGGACATCGGCGAGGCCGCCCCGTGGGCCCGGGTGTACGACTCGGTCCGGGCCGGGTTCGACCGGGCGGGCGACCTCCCGTAGGGCCGGCCGGGGGTCACGCCCGGGCCGGCTCCGGCCGCCCGGCCACCGCCCCGTACAGGAACCCGCCGACCGCCCCGCCCAACAGCGGGGCCGCCCAGAACAGCCACAACTGCCCGAGCGGCCCGGTCCCCCCGGTCGCCGCCACCACCACCGCCGGGCCGGTGCTCCGGGCCGGGTTCACGCTCAGGTTCGTCACCGGGATGCCGATCAGGTGGATCAGGGTCAGCCCCAGCCCGATGGCGATCGGGGCGAACCCGGACGGGGCCAGCCGGTCGGTCGCCCCGAGGATGACGAACAGGAACATGGCCGTCAGCACCACCTCGGCCGCCAGACACGCGGCCAGTTGATACCCGCCGGGCGAGAACGCCCCGTACCCGTTGGTGGCGAACACCCCGGGCTTGTTCACGTCCGGCGCGACGTACCCGTCCTTGTTGGTGGCGATCATGTACAGCAGCCCGGCCCCGACCAGCCCGCCGGCCACCTGGGCGGCGATGTACGGAAGGGCCTGGGCCGTCGGGAACCGGCCGCCGACCACCAGCCCGGCGGTCACCGCCGGGTTCAGGTGACAGCCGGAGATGTGCCCGATCGCGTAGGCCATCGTCAGCACCGTCAGCCCGAACGCCAGCGACACCCCGACCAGCCCGATCCCGATGTTGATCGGGCTGGACCCCTCGGTCACGAACACGGTGGCGGCCAGCACCGCACCGCCGCACCCGCCGAACACCAGCCAGAACGTGCCGATCCCCTCGGCCAACAGCTTCTTCCCCACGGCGCGAGTCTCCTACGGGCGAACCCGATCAGGCGAGTCGTGGCCGGGGAGCCCCGGCCTACGCCCCAGTGATAGCCGGACGGTGGGGCGGGTGTCCAACGAAATCGGTACGGGCGGGCGGTTTCCCGGCCGCGGGAGGTGACGTGCCGGGCGGCCGTGCGTCGGTTGGGTGGCCGGGGCGGGGGCGCGGAGGCCCCGGCCCTGTGGGTGGGCGGAAGCCCCCCGCCGGTGGGGTAAGGGCCACGCGGGGGAGGCGAGGGCCCCGTAGCCGGACTCGCCCGAGTTCGGCCGCGGCCCCATCGAGCCGAACTCGGGCGAGTCCGGCTACCGAACCCCGCGTGGGCCCCGGCGGTCCGGCGGGCCGCCTCCGCCCACCCGAACGGACTGGCGCCGGGGCATCGCGGACACCGCCCCGGCCACCCGGGCCGAACTGAGGCACCGCCCCCGGCCCGGTTTCGTCCTTGCCGCGGCGGGCGGTTTCCCCGATGGTGTCCTGGGCGGGCTCATGTCTTTCCCGCCGCACCCGCGAGGACCGACGATGAGGAAGCTGATCGCCGCGGCGGCCGTGGTCGCCGCCGCCGGGCTGACCGCCGCCCGGGCGGACGACCCCAAGCCCGACCCGGCGGCCGTGCTCGACAAGGCGGCCAAGGCCCTCGGGGTGGCCGACAAGCCGATGCCGGCCGTCCTGACCAAGTCCAAGCTGACCATCTCGGTCATGGGGATGGACGTGGAGGCCGACACCGCCACCACCGCCCAGGGCATCGACCACGTCCGGTCCGAGTTCGCCGGCGACTTCGGCGGGAACAAGGTCGACGGGGTGACGGTGATCGCCGGGGACAAGGGGTGGCGGTCGTTCAACGGGGACGTGATGGACCTGGACGCCGACGCGGTGGCCACCGAGAAGCGGAACCTGTACCTGGCGGCGGTGTCGGTCAACCCGGCGGTGATGAAGGGCAAGGGGTTCAAGGTGGCGGCGGCCGACGAGATGGTGGACGGCAAGCCGGCGGCGGTGGTGGCCGGGACCGGCCCGGACGGGAAGGAGTTCAAGGCCTACTTCGACAAGGGTACCGGGCTGCCGGTGAAGCTGACGGCCCCGAAGGTGGCCGGGTTCGGGGGGGACGAGGCCGACCAGGTGTGGACGTACACCGAGTACAAGGACTTCGGCGGGGTGAAGCGGCCGGCCAAGACGACCGTGACCCGCGGCGGGGAAAAGTTCCTGACCCAGCAACTGACCGAGTTCAAGGTGCTGGACAAGGCCGACGCGAAGCTGTTCGACAAGCCGTAGCCGGCCGGTTCGGCGGGCAGGGACGCCCACCCCTTCTCCATGTTTTTCACGAACCCGTTTCCCCGGCCGGCTACGGCGTGACCTTCGCCCCCTCGCCGCCGACGGGCGTGGACACCTCGCCGTTGTTCCCCTCGCAATCGGTGCTCGGGCGGTCGGCCGCCGCCGGCGGGGGCACGTCCGGCCGGGGCGGGAGCAGGATCAGGTCGCCGTCCGGCGGGCCGAACCGCGGCCGCCCGTCCCCCGGCCGCGGCCGCCACACCTCCGTCCACTGGGCCCACCGCAGCGGC
>JAIEQN010000036.1 GCA_019747685.1 Gemmataceae bacterium | reverse complement strand
GGCGTCCGGGTCGCTGTCGAGCTTCACGATGACGTTCTGCTTGCCCGACTTCGGGTCACGCCGGAGCATGATAATCATCTGGGCCATGACTCAGGCGTCTCCGTTGGCCGAGGCCGTGGCGGCCTTCGCGGGCTTGTCCTTCGGCTCCGCGGCCGGGACGACCGGGCCGGGGGCGCCGACGTCGGCCGGGTACTTCTCCCGCAGCTTCGACACGATCTCCTGCACCCGCGCCCCCTCGACCGTCTTCTTCTCCAGCAGCTCGTCCCGCAGGGCGACGAGGTCGGCCTTGTGCTTGGCCAGGATGGCCGCCGCCCGGGCCTGGCACTCCACGACGAGCGTGTTGATCTGCCGGTCGATCGCCTCGGCCTGCGAACCGGACAACACCTCCCGCCGGCCGTCCTTGTCCCGGAACGTCCGCAGCGGGGCGGCCAGACTGCTCATCCCGAGCGTGTCCACGAAGATGCTGGCCAGCTCCGTCGCCCGGGCCAGGTCCGACCGCGGGTTGCCGAACCCGCTCGCCCCGGTCGACACGTCGTTGAGCAACAGCCGCTCGGCCTCGATCCCGCCGTACAAGACGCACAGGATGTCGAGCAGCTCGTTGCGGGTGTGCCCGACCCGCCGCTTGTCGTGCTTGAACGCGGTGAAGAACGGGGCCCACGGCATCTCGCTGTTGATCGTCACCTTCTCGGGCGGCGGGTGGTGCGGGCAGAAGACGGCGCACAGGAAGTGCCCGGCCTCGTGGGTCGCCACCATCACGGCGTCCTTCTCGTCGAGTTCGAGCCGGTCCTCGAACTCAGTTAAGGCCCGCTCGACTAGCTTTGGCGTCGTCTCGCCCCGGATGTCCTCCCGCATCCGCAGCCGGGCGACGGCCCGGCAGAGGGCGTTGAGGTGGTCTCCGCTGAACGGGGTGCCGGTCGGGGTCAGGTAGTTGTCGCCGGTCCGGCGGACGGCGTAATCCAGCGCCTCCTCGGAGAACCGGAGCTTCATCTTCTTGTCGTAGATGCCGAGGATGGCCCGGCGGTCGTCGTCGTCGGGGTACGGCACGTGCAGGTGGAACTCGAACCGCCCGGGCCGGAGCAGGGCCGGGTCGAGCGACTCCACGAAGTTGGTCGTGCCCACCACGAAAACGAGTTCGTCCTTGTGGAACCCGTCCATCTCCGTGAGGAGCTGGTTGACCATCGAGTGCTCGACGCCGCTGCCGGTGTAGGTGCCGCGGGCGGTGGCGAACGAGTCCAGCTCGTCGAAGACGATGATCGACGGGGCCGACTGCCGGGCCCGGTGGAAGATTTGCCGCAGGTTCTCTTCCGACTCGCCCACCCATTTCGACTTGAGTTCCGGCCCCGAGACGATGGTGATGGCGGCCCCGATTCCGGCGGCGATGGCCTTGGCGAAGTACGTTTTCCCGGTCCCCGGCGGCCCCCAGAAGATCATCCCCCGCGGGATCAGCTCTTCGAGCCGGGCCACGTCGGCGGCGTCCGTCGCCTTGTCCCGCTTGCCGAGCACGTCGAGGATTTCGGCCCGGAGCCGGCCCTTGACCTTCGCATAGCCGCCGATGTCGGCGTCGAGGTCGACCGACGGCACCTCCATCGACCCGGAGAGCGTCGCCTGGCGGACCTGGGCGTAGGCCCGCTTCGGGTCGGCCGGATAGTCCTCCCCGTCGAGCGTGCTCAGCAGCTTCCGCAGCCGGACGGCGTTGACGCCCGAGACGTACTTGTAGAGCTGCCACGGGGAGAACTCGCGGCCGAACTTCCGGCTCTCCTTCTGGGTGACGAGATACCGCAGCCGGTCGCGGGCGATGCCGAGGACGCTGACCCAATGGGGGAACAGGTTCTCGATGACCTTCGGCAGGGAGAACGACGGGTCCTTGAACCCGAGCCAGACGACCTCGGGGTTCTCGTACAGGAGGGGGATGACCTCCCGGGCCTCGCCGGTCAGCCCGCCCTGGCTGGTGGTCAGGAGGTCGAGGTGGGGCAGCACCACGACGCGGCGTTCCACCGCCCCGCGGACGGCGTCCCGGAGCTGGCCGATCATCGTGCCGATCAGCCCCTGGGGGACCGGGCCGGCGGCCTGGGCGTCCCGCGGCGGCCGGCCGTCGAGGTAGAGCGATTGCAGCTTCTGGGGCGAGTTCTTGAGCCGGTCGCGGACGTTCTTGTACAGGTACGGGGCGAGTTCCTTGTCGCACTCGACAAGCACCGGCAGCCCGCGGAGGAGCTTGCCGGCCACGTCGGCGAGTTCGTGGGCGTAGGCCGCCTCGACCGCCTGTTCGGCGGTCAGCGAGGCCGGCAGGTCTTTTTCGGGGACAACGATCGACATAGGCGGCAACGGGCCGTAGGTTCGGGGGTCTCGTGTTCCTGGAGCGCGGGCCTCCGGCCCGCTCTTGCCGCTTGCCCAGGCGGACCGGAGGCCCGCGCTCCAGGGGTTAAACTTCCAACTTGATCGTCAGGTTGCCAGTCTCCTCGTCCTCGCTGATCTCGGTCACGGTGCCCATCTGCCGGGCCTTCTCCTTCAGGGCGTCTCGGGTCACCTTGTTGACGACCTCGGACACCTCCGGCTGGATGTCGTTCAGGTGCTTTTCCAGCCGCTCGGTGGCCCTCGCCTGGAGCTTCTGCTGTTCGGCCTCGAACCGCTTGTCGAGTTCCTGCTTGAGCTGGTCTTTGACCCGGTCCCGCATGGCACCCTCGTTCGGGCCGATGTCGTTGAACCCGGTGGCGTCCCGCCGGGCCTCCTGGCTGACCGTCGCCTCGGCCCCGGCCGCGACCGTCACCTCGCCCGTGCAAGGATCGACCGTCACCGACAGGTCGCCGTCCTTGCGAACGAGGGTGCCGTCCGGCTGCTCCTCGAACCCGCGGCCCTTCAGCTCGTTGCGGAGCAGGGTGGCCATGTCCTCGGGCGGGAGGATTTCGAGGATTTCCAGCCGGGTCGAAATCTCGTCCCCGGCCGTCAGCCGGCGGGTCTCGGACTCCTTCAGGGTGATCCGGTAGGCGCGGCTCATGGCTCCTCCAGTGGGCAGTGTGCGGCTGGCGGTGGACGGTCAGCCGGCGGGGGTGGGGTCCGCTTGCTGCCCACTGCCTGCTACCGGCTGCCCACTCCTCAAGGGGTCGATGGCGGCGACGGCGGCGGCCGCCCGGGCGGCGACGGCGTCCCCGTCGGCCGCCTCCCACGTCTGCTTCCACAACTGGCTGGCGGCGTAGTCGTCGTCGAAGTACCCGACCCCGCGGGCCGCCGCCTGCCAGTTCGACAGGGTGTCCATCTGCCGCGGCACCGCCAGGGCCGCCCGCCGGGCGTCGAGCCGGTCGGCCAGCCGGCCGGGACTGCCGCCGGCGGCCAGGCCCTCGGTCCAGAAGTCCGGGGCCAGGTCGGTCCGAAACAGGACGCTGTTGGTCTGGAGCACGAACCGGGCCAGGTCGGTCCGTCCGGCGGCGTGGGCCGCGTCCAGGAACGCCGCCAGGGTGGCCGCCTCGGCCCGCCCCTGGTGCCGCATCCGCCGCCAGTCCCCGACCTGCCCCTTGGCCCGCTCGGACCGCAGCCACCGGGCCGTCAGGACCGGTTGTAGGCATTCGAGGACGACGGCCCGGGTGCCGGCGCACCACAGGGCGAAGTCCGGCGGGGCCGGCTCCTCGTCGTCGGTCAGCTCGGCCGGGGCGGTCAGCCACAGCAGCCGGTTCTGCCGGAACGCGGCCTTCCGGCGGAGGACGGCGACGAGGTCGCCGTCGGCCCGGCAGGCGTCGAACGCCAGCCAGAAGAACAGCTCGTCGGCGGCGGTCAGCTCGGCCGGCGGGGCGTCCCACGACGCACCGGTCTCGTGGACCCGCTCGGCGGTCGCCCACAACAGGAACTCGACGACGTGCCCGGAGAACGAGAGGGCCCGCTCGTCCGACGGCCACCGGTCCCAGGCTCGCCCGCCGGCCGGCTGCCGGTCCCGGAGGAACCGCTCGTCCCGCCACCCGCCGGCCCGGACCAGGAATAGGACGCACGCCTTGGCCAAGCTGTCCTTGACCAGGTCCGCCGCCGTCGCCGACAGGCACGGCGGCCGGGCCGCGGCCGCCCGGACGAGCTGCAAGCCCCGGTCGGCCGGGAAGTGGCCGAGCAGGAACCGCAGGACGCAGACCAGGTTGTACTCGAACCGGGACACCGCCTTCGGGCCGTCCGGGGCGGGCGTCGGTGGTCCGGCCGGGCGTGTCATCGGGCGTCGGCCCCGGCGGTCGGCAGGGGCTTCCGGGTCCACCCCTTCCACAAGCCTACCGCATCCCGGGCCGGAAAGCCATTCACGCTCAGCTCGCCGTCGGTCAGCCGGATTTCCAGGGTGTTCCGCCGCCCCCAGCGGTCGTCGTACTGGTAGCGATCCGTCAGGAAGTGGATTCGCTGGTTGCGGCTGCCGACCCACCGGCGTTCCGTGTCGGGCTGGCCTCGCAGGTACGGCCCGTCCACCAGGATGTCGGTCCGGGCGAGCAAATCGGCGGCGGCCTGGTCGGTACGCCCCCGCAACTGCTCCAGGGTGTAGCCGCTGAAGACCATCACGCTCAGCCCGAGGTCGCGGGCCGCCGCCGCGAGAGCCGCGGCCCCGGCCGCGTGGGCCAACGGCTCGCCGCCCAGCAGCGTGATCCCCTCGATGCCGTCGGCGTCCCGGGCCCGGGCCATCCAACCGGCCAATTCGTCAACCGTGCGACGCTCGCCACCGGCGAACGGCAGGAACTCCGGGTTGCAGCAACCGGGGCACCGCAACGGGCAGCCCTGGAACCAGACGGCGAACCGCCGCCCCGGCCCCTCGGCCTCGGTACACGGCACGACCTGGGCGACCGACAGGATCGGCGGTTCCGTCCCGGCTTCATCCATGCGGATATTATACCCGCGGTTCGGCCGGAATGCGGACGGTCCCGGGTTCTCCCTCCCGGCCTTCCAACACCACCCCACGATCCACGAATTTGCCGACGGTGGCGATGTTGGTTGTCAGGTGGCGGGTGACTTCCGAGGTCTGGTACTCACTCCCGTCGGGCGAAAAGACGAGCGGCAGTAGTAGTTGGTCGGCCGAGTGCGGGTCGACCGGGGCTTTGCCGTCGCGGAACCGGATCGCCTCGTCGGCCGCGTCGTCGGCGACGGACTCGGCCGGCTTGCCCCGCTCGCCCAGGCCGTAGAAGAGGGTCGGCACCGGCGTCTGGCGGAAGATCACGGCCGCGACCGTCCCGGGGTTGGCCGCCCCGTCCCATTCCTCAAGGGGGATGTGCGGCTCCAGCCCCTCGGCCTTGAGCCGGGCCGCGAGCCGCTTGGACTGCCGGCGGGCCACGCCCTCGGGCAGCCCGGCCACGGCCGAGAACCCGCCGGCGGTGGTCAGCTCCGGGCAGGTCGTCAGGGTCAGCCCCTTCACCCGCGGGCACGGCTCGATGGTGGCGCGGATTTCGCCCCCGCCGCGGGGGTAGAACCCCGGCCGGACCATCTCTTGATGGACCGCGATCCCCATCCGCTTCAGGTAGCCGCCCCAGGTCGTTTCGTTGAAGTGGTGGCACGGGGCGTGGGTGTTGTGGGTGCCGCCGGTGATCGTCACCGTACTCGGCCCGGCCCCGCGGAGGGCGAGCGGCAGGTAGACGGTGTGCAGGACGAGGGCGGTGGCCCCGGCCGTGCCGATGGTGAAGGTGTAGTTCCCGGCCTTGACCGCCCCCGGCTCGAAGACCAGGACCGACGACCCGACCGTCGCCCCCTTGTACTGGGCGCCGCAGATCGCCCCGGCGGCCCGGACGCTCATCGCGTGCTGCGGCTGGAGGCCGGGCTTCTGGCGGTTGGCCCGGATGTTGACGAGCTTGAACGGCCGGCCGGTCAGGATCGACAGGGCCAGCGACGACCGGAGGACCTGCCCGCCCCCCTCGCCCTCGGACCCGTCTATCTCAACCAGCGTGCCGCTCATGCCGTATGGACACCGCTTCGCGGGAAGTGGTTCAGAAGACCGGCCCGCAGATGACGCAGACTTCGACGCAGATGGGATCAAGATCAGAACAATGAATTCGATTCTTTCAATCTGGTTTCAATCTGCGCCGGAGTCTGCGTCATCTGCGGGCCAGTCTTTCAGTTCCTCACCGCAACCACCGGGCCACGTCCCGGGCGTGGTACGTCAGGACCATGTCGGCCCCGGCCCGGCGGATGCTGGTCAGGATTTCCAGCGTCACCCGCCGCTCGTCGATCCACCCGTTCGCGGCCGCCGCCTTGACCATGGCGAACTCGCCGCTGACGTTGTACGCCGCCACCGGCACCCGGAACCGGTCCTTCACCCGGCGGATGATGTCCAGGTACGACAGGGCCGGCTTGACCATGACCATGTCGGCCCCTTCGGCGAGGTCGAGGGCCACCTCCTTCAGGGCCTCGTCGCCGTTGGCCGGGTCCATCTGGTAGGTGTTCCGGTCGCCGAACTGCGGGGGCGACTCGGCCGCGTCCCGGAACGGCCCGTAAAACCCGCTGGCGTACTTGGCCGCGTAGCTGAGGATCGGGACGTGCTGGAAGCCGGCCGCGTCCAGGCCCCGGCGGATGGCCCCGACCATCCCGTCCATCATCCCGCTCGGGGCGATCACGTCGGCCCCGGCCCGGGCGTGGCTGACGCACTGGTCGGCCAGGATGGCCAGGGTGGCGTCGTTGTCCACGTCGAGGGCGTCGCCCCGCTTGTGCAGGATGCCGCAGTGGCCGTGGTCGGTGTACTCGCAGAAGCACTCGTCGGTCGTCAGCAGCACGTCGGCCCCGAAGGCGGCCCGCACCGCCCGCAGGGCCTGTTGAACGATGCCGTCGTCGCGGAGGGCCGATGAGCCGGTGGCGTCCTTGTCCGGAGGGATGCCGAAGAGGATGAACGACGTGACTCCCAGCTCCTTCGCCGCTCCGATCTCGTCGACGAGGGTATCCGGGCTGAGCTGGAAGTTCCCGGGCATCGAGCCGATTTCCTGCCGCACGCCCCGGCCGGGGCGGACGAACAGCGGCAGGATCAGGTCGCCGGCCGACAGATCGGTCTCGCGGACCAGCCCGCGGACCAGCGGGTTGTACCTCAGCCGGCGGGGTCGGGCCGTCGGGAAGCCGGGGGAGGGGGGGTCGGTGTCGTGCTGGCTCATCGGGTGGCGTCGGTCGACGGGAAGGCCCGGCCGCGCGGCGGCCGGGCCGGAGTCATCACGCCCGGGCGAACGCCCCGGCGAACGCCGACCGGTCGTACCCGTCGGGCACCCGGCCGTCGGCCGCGTACTGGTACAGGGCGGCCAGGAGGATGGTGTGCAGGGCCGCGCCGACGGCCATGTAGATCAGGGTCAGGACCCCGGCCATGACCAGCACCGCCACCCCGGCCGCGACCATCCCGTTGGCCGCCAGCAGCCCGCCGGCGACGAACAGCAGGACCAGCGGCAGGCCGGCCAGGAACAGGGCCAGCCCGATCCCGACCCGGCCGACCAGGGCCTCCCCCCAGGTCCGCCGGAGCAGCCCGAGCGACCGCTTGACCGCCTCGACCGGGCCGACCTTCTCGACCACCAGCACCGGGACGACGAAGAAGGTGGTCACCGACCACGCCGTCCCGAGCAGCGAGGCGATTAGTTGGCCGGCCTTCTCGTGGGCCTGCTCGACCGCCTTGAGCAGCACCCCGACGGTGGCCGAGACCAGCGACCAGGCGGCGATCTGCGGCAGCCGGGCGGCGGCCGCCCGGAACCCGTCGCCGACCGTCGGGGTCTCGCCGTTGAACCGCAGAAAGGCGCAGCTCAAGAGGGCGGCGTTGCAGAAGGTGGCCACGAAGTAGGTGCAGAAGTAGAAGGCGAAGGCGACGGGGTAGGTCCACCACGGGACCTTGCCGTCGCCGGCCCGGTCCCAGTCGACCAGGACGGCCAGCGGGACGGCGAAGCTGACCATCACCAGCACGAACAGGGCGCCGCTGACGACCGGGAAGACGAGCAGGTGCTTGTCCCGGAGCAGCACGGCCCAACTGCTCCGGGCGAGGGCGAGGCCGTTCGAGATGCGGTCGAACACGGGCGATCTCCGGGAGGCGGGGTTACGCCGGGAGTATACCACGGCCGGCCGCGGCCGCCAGCCGGTCAGCCGCCGGGCGTGTCGAAGATGGCTTGAAGCCGGGCGGCCAGTTCCGCCGGGTAGCGGGCCACCCAGGTCGGGTCGAGTAGCCCGACCCCGATCAGGTCCCGGATATGGGTCCGGTCCTTATCCCGGTACGCCACCAGCTTCATCCGGACGAGGGCTTCGAGCGCCAAGACGCGGAAGGCCGGGGCCCGCTCGGCCTCCCCGATATCAGGGGCCGGGACCGGGTCGGTCTCCTTGACCTTCTCGGCCGCATACAGGAGGTGGACGCCTTCGCTCGGCTTGCCGCCCGGGCCGTCGAGGAAGAAATCGACGCCGTAGGCGTTGTCGAACACGAACCCGGCGGCGGTCATCGCGGCCTTCGCCGCCTCCAGGTCGGCCCGGCGGATCAGGATGTCCACGTCCCGGGTGTTCCGGACGGCCCCTTCGTCCACCGTCGCCACCCAGTTGGCGACGGCGTTACCGCCGATGACGGCATAAGCCACCCCGCCGGCGTCGAGTGCCTTCGTCGCCCGGTCGCACCGCTCGCGTACCTTTTCCACGGCACGGACCATCCTTTCCCAGGTCGCGTTCTCGAGCAACGGGACGGCCATGACAGCCCTCACGACGCGGTCGCGTACACCTTCTCGGCGGCGCCGACGCCGGTTCCGGGGGCGACCTTCGCCCCGAACCCCATCAGCACCTGCTCCAACGCGGCCAGCACCCGGACGACGCACTCCGGCCGGCTGTTGTGGCCCATGATCCCGATCCGCCACGCCGTCCCCTTGAACGCCCCCAGCCCGGCCCCGACCTCGATCCCGAACTCGGCCAACAGCCGCTTGCGGCCGGCGGCGTCGTCGACCCCGTCCGGAATCCTCACCGCGTTGAGCGGCGGCAGCCGGTGCCCCTCGGCGGCCGCGTACTCCATCCCCAGTGCTCGCAGCCCCGCCTTCAGGGCCTCGTGGTTCCGCCGGTGCCGGGCCCAGCGCGCCTCCAGCCCTTCTTCGAGCACCAGCCGCAGCCCCTCCCGGATGGCGTAGACCATGCTGATCGGGGCGGTGTGGTGGTAGGCCCGGTCGTTGCTCCCCCAGTAGCTCATGATGGTGGAGAGGTCGAGATACCAGCTCTGCACCTTCGTCTTGCGGGCCTTGAGGGCGGCAACGGCCCGCTCGCCGAACGTCACCGGGGCCAGCCCCGGCGGGCAGCTCAGCCCCTTCTGCGAGCAACTGAACGCCGCGTCGATCCCCCAGGCGTCCGGCTCGACCGGGATACACCCGAGCGAGGTGACGCAGTCCGTCACCAGCAGGGCGTCGTGCTCCCGGGCGATTTTCCCGAGCGGCTCGATGTCCTGCATCGCACCGGTGGACGTTTCGGCGTGGACCGCGGCCACCACCTTCGGCCGGACCCGCCGGACCGCCTCCCGCACCTCCTGCGGGTCGAACACCTCGCCCCACGGCCGCTTCAAGACCGTCACCTCGGCCCCGGTCCGGCCGGCGATCTCGGCCATCCGGTCGCCGAAGTACCCCATCGTGCAGACGACCGCCTTGTCGCCCGGCTCCAGCAGGTTGACCAGGCAGGCCTCCATCCCGGCCGTGCCGGTCGCCGACACTGGGAAGGTCAGGGCGTTCTTGGTGCGGAAGACCTGGCGCAGCATCTCCTGGGTTTCGGTCATGATGTCCAGGAACTGCGGGTCGAGGTGGCCCAACAGCGGGGTGGTCATGGCCTGCAACACCCGCGGGTGGGCGTCGCTCGGGCCGGGGCCGAGCAGGAGCCGGGGGGACGGGTTGAGCGGGCCGGGGATCGTCATCGGGGACCGGGGGTTCGGGAGGCGGGGCTGGGTGATAGTATCGGACCCCGGCCCCCGGCTGTCCGGCCGCCGGCGGGTCGAATTGTGGCGGTCTTCGGTCCGACGAACTTCATTGGTTTCGGCGTAGGGTGTCACACCCGCGAAACCAAACCAACCGGGGTCCGGACCGCCGGCCGTTGATCTGACGAGAGTGATTGGTTCGGCCGCAGGGTGTGTGGGTTGCCGAACCAAACCAATCCGGTCAGGCCCGGCCTGAGGTTGCGTCAGCCGACCGGCCGATGACGAGCTGGCTGAGGGCCTTGAATTGCGGGTGGGCGCTGTCCCGGGTCCACTCGAAGGCGACCGCCTCGGCCGTGACCGGCACCGCCCCGGCGGCCTCCAGCCGGCGGACGGCGGTGTCGTGGTCCGGCTGGAACCGGGCCGCGACGGTATCGACCGGCAGGTAGACGTGCAGCCCGGCGTCGAGCAGGTCGAGGGCGGTTTGCAGGACGCAGACGTGGGTTTCCATCCCGGCCACGACCACGTTCGGCCGCTGGAGCATCTCCAGCTCTTCCAGGAACGTCCCGGCCCCGCAGCAACTGAACGCCGTCTTGGCCGCGGCCGGGCCGGGGAGCCGGCGGGCGACCTCGGCGGTCGTCGCCCCCAGCCCCTTCGGGTACTGCTCGGTCGCCCGGACGGGCACGTCGAGTAGCTTCGCCGTATCGAGCAGGAAGGCCGTGTTGCGGACCAACCCCGCGGCCGCGGGAATCTTCGCCAGCAGCTTGTCCTGGATGTCGATCACCAGCAGGACCGAGTTGTCGGCCCGCAGCCGCTTCTTCGCCGTCGTCATGTCGGCACTCCTGACTTCGCCCGCAGGGCGTCCCGCAACCCCGCCAGCCGGGCGTCCAGGCCCGCCCGGGCCTCGTCCCCCGGCTCGCCGCCGAACCGGTCGCGGTAGTACCCTTCCACCCACTCGACCGGCACGGCCACGTCATCCGCTTCCGTCAGCCCCCGGCCGCGGAGGCCGGCCGTCGCCGTCCGGGCGAACTCCAGCGGGGTGTCACCCGGGTTCGGGCGATATCCCATGCCGGCCAGGGCCGCATAGAGCGGGGCGAGCCGGTTCACCCCGTCGGCCCGTGCGGCCCGCCGCCGGCGGGCGACCCGCCACACAGCCCATCCTGCAATCCCCAGGCCGACCAGCCCGGCCGCCCCGGCGACCGTCGCCGGATGGCGGACGAAGTCCCACACCGCCCGCAGGGCCTCGTCCCGCCGCTCCCGGGTGTAGTTCACCAGGTACTTGCCGACCGTTTCCCGGCCGAGGGTCCGGACCCGGCCGAGTAGCCCGTCGGCCCCGGCCTGGTCGGCCGGCTCGGCGGTCGAGGCCGGGCTCGGGTCGAGGGTCAGCCAGTGCCACTGCCGGGTCGCCCGCACCCCCGGCGGGGCCGGGCGGACGACCATCGCCTCGGCCCAGGCGTGGGCGAACTCCTGCCGGACGACGTACCTCCCGTCCCCGGCCGACTCGCACCCCTTGAACCCGAGGACCAGGACCGACGGGATGGCCTGCGACCGGAGCATCAGCACCAGGGCCGAGGCGAAGCGCTCGCAGTGCCCAGCCTTGGTGAAGAACAGGAAGTCCTCGACCGGGTCGACCTCCCGGTTCCCCCGGCGGACGGCCGTGGTGTACCGCAGCTCCGGGTGCTCGCTCAGGTGCCGGGCGAACTCCCGGGCGATGGCCTCGTGGAACTCCGCCGGCGGGGGCAGGGCGGCCGGCAGCCGGTCCAGGGCGGCCGGCAGCCGGCCGGCCGCCACCCCGGCCCGGACCACCCCGTCGGCGTAGTCCTTGACCCGCCCGACCGGGTTGGTCACGAACACCCGGTCCGGCGGCCCGGCCGGGTGGAACCCCGGCCCGACCTCCGGCTCGGCCGTCCGGCGGGTGTACTGGACGTACTCGAGCGTCGTCCCGTCCGGCCGCTCCCCGGGGGGCCGGACAAACGACCCGTCCGGCAGGACGTACCCCCCGGCCGGGCCGCCCGGGGTCACGTCGGCCACCGGGACGGGCTCGTTGGCGAGCCAGTGGACCGGGTCGGCCAGG
>JAIEQN010000555.1 GCA_019747685.1 Gemmataceae bacterium | reverse complement strand
GGCGACCAGGCCGGCCGCCTCCCGCGGGGCGAACCGCCCGCCCGAGCCCAGCCGCCCGGCCAGGGTCCCGCCGCCGACGTACTCCATCGCCAGGTACGGCTGGCCGTCGTGGCCCCCGAACTCGTACACCTGGACGATCCCCGGGTGCTGGAGCCGGGCCACGGCCTCGGCCTCGATCAAGAACCGGAGCCGCACCTCCGGGCTGGCGTACTTGCTGTCGAGCAGCATCTTCAGGGCGACCGGGCGGTTCAGCCGCACGTCCCGGGCCTTCCACACCACCCCCATCCCGCCCCGGCCCAGCTCCTCCAGGACCTCGTACCCGGCGACCACCGGCGGGGCCGCCCCGGGTCCGCCGGGGAACAGGACGGTCGGCCCGCTCACCCCGTCGCCGGCCGCCCGGACCCGGCCGAGGAACGTCCGGGCCACCAGCGACGGGGTCGGCCGGCGGCCGGCCGGCCCGTTGTTCCCCCGCAGCCGCTGGGCGACGGTGTCCCCGCCGGTCAGGTCGGCCAGCCGGGCCTGGCACGCCTCGCATCGGTCGACGTGGTCCTCCACCCCGGCCCGGGCGGGGTCGGGGAGGGCGCCGTCGAGCAGGCGGCGGAGGTCGGCATCCGGAGGGCAGGGCATCGGGGCGGGGGCTTCGTAGTAGGGTGGGTCCGGGCGGTCCTCCGGACCGCCGACCCACCGGGTCGGGCGTGGTGGGTCTGACGCGACCCTGCGGGTCGCTCGACCCACCCTACGGGTGCCGGCTTCAACCGTCCGCGTCCAACCGCCGGACCTCGTCCTGGAGCATCTTCTGGACCCGGCCCTTGGCGACGAACACGGTGGCCACCTTCAGCCCGGTCCGCTCGGCCGCCTCGGCCGCCGGCCGCCCGTCCACGGCGGTCAGCTTGAACGCCTCCCAGGTGGCCGGCTCGACCCGCAGCCGGACCCGGGCGGCGGCGATCTCCAACAGCTCCCGGTCGAACTCGTCCTCCAGCCGGCGGACCAGGTCGTCCTGGGCGGCGACCGACTCCAGGGCCGCCCGCACGTCCGAGTCCCCGGACCCCTGGGCCATCCGCCGGCGGGCCTCCAGCCAGTCGCACCAGGCCGACCGGGCGACCGTCTTGAGCCACCCCCGGAAGCTCTTGCCCGGCTCGTACCGGAACGTCCGCATCTGCCGGGCCACCTTCAACAGCACGTCCTGGCACACGTCCTCGGCGTCGGCCGGCTGGAGGCCCCAGTGCCGGCACCAGCCGAGGACCCGGACCCCGTACCGGCGGACGAACTCGTCCCAGGCGGCGGCGTCGGTGACGCTCCCCCCGAGCCGGGCCAACAGGCTCGGGCTGGTCTGGGCGGCGGAGTCCATGCGGGCGTCCTGCGGGCCGGGCGACGGGGGCCATTTTCGGGGGCCGCCCGGGGGATGTCAAACCGTCTCGGGGCACAAGCCGCCCCCCTTGTGCTGCGCTGAGAGCTGCCGGACGAAGGCCGGGGCTGGCGAGCCGGGACCTGGCGAGCCGGGAGCGGGAGCGACCGGAGCTGGACAAGACTCCGGTCGCTCCCGCTCCCGGCTCGCCAGCCCCGGATGCCGGCCATCATCGGAACAATCCCGCCCGGCGGTGTTAGGTCCGGGGCGGTTTCCCCGAACTGTTCGGCGGCCCGCGGCCCGCGACCGAGTGACGCGAGCCGCCAACCACGACCCCCCCGACCGTGCCACCGCACAGGAGCCTCCCGTGAAGGCGTTCATCCGCAAGCTGTTCGGCCAGGCCCCCGCGAGCCCGATCGCCCGCAAGGCCCGGCTCGGGGTGGAAGCCCTCGGGGCCCGGATCGTCCCGGCCGCCTACGGCACCCTGAACTGGACGTACAACGCCACCACCGCCACCCTGACCGTGACCGGCAGCACCGCCGACGAGTCGTTCACCCTGATGGAGCGGGGCAACGGGGCCAGCCCCGGGGAGGACGGGTATGGGGACGACCGGCCGGTCGGGATCGACATCTCGCTGTCCGGCGAGGAGGGGACCGACGGCCCGACGTTCCCGATCGGGACCAACGTCCGGATCGTGGTCAACGCCGGGGCCGGGAACGACCGGGTGACCAACGCCACCCGGTTCCGCTCGACCATGGACGGGGGGGACGGGAACGACGAGCTGATCGGCGGGTCGGTGGTCGACGCCCGGTTCCCCGGGTCGGGGAACGACAGCCTGACCGGCGGGCTCGGCAACGACACCCTCACCGGCGGGGGCGGGAACGACACCCAGCGGGGCGGGGCCGGGGACGACTTCGTCACCGGCGGGGACGGGAACGACCAACTGTTCGGGGACGCCGGGCAGGACATCCTGCTCGGGAACATGGGGAACGACACCCTCCGGGGCGGGGCCGGGAACGACCAGCTCTGGGGCGACGAGGCCCGGCGGATGTCCTCCGGCGGGCGGTACTACTGGGTGAGCCTGGACGCCGGCGGGAACGACCGGCTGTACGGGGAGGCCGGCACCGACACCCTAGTCGGCGGGTGGGGGGCCGACACCCTCGACGGCGGGGCCGGGAACGACTACCTGTTCGGCGGGAAGGGGAACGACAGCCTCCTCGGCGGGACCGAGGACGACTTCCTGTGGGGCGGGGACGGGACCGACACCCTCGCCGGCGGGGCCGGGGCCGACAAGTTCCTGGTCGCCGGGATCAACGACCCGTACTGGTCGGCGGACGACTTCTACAACCCCCACAACCCGACCGGGATGGACGCCGACACCGGGGCCGTCCGGACCGGCTGACCCCTCGGCACCGCACCGGTCCCCCCGGCCGGTGCGGTTATGCCGGCGGCACAACCCGGCCGGCCCGCGCCGCCGGGCCGGCCGGTTTTTTCCCCCGGGCCGTTGACACGTCCGCCCGGCGGTGAGACAATCGGGGCGACCCGCACCCCGCCCCGACTCGTCCTTCGTCCTCCGTCTTCCACGTCGCCCGGCGGGGCGGCCGGTCACCCCCGGTCATCATCGTTCTTCCCGCCGGAGCCAAGCCGATGCCACGCCCCCCCTCGCCGGCGCGCCGCCGCGCCGCCCCCGGATCGCGGTCGAGCCGCTCGAACCCCGGGACACCCCCGCCCTGTTCGCCGTCAACCCGGCCCAGTCGTTCGCCGGGCTGAACAACAACGGCCACGTCGCGGTCGGCGACTTCAACGCCGACGGCAAGCCAGACGCCGTCCTGACCAACTACGGGACGACCTCCCCGAAGGCGGTCCCGGCCGACCCGGGCAAGAACCTGTCCGTCCTGATCGGCCAAGGGGAACGGGAAGTTCAGCGCCCCGACCCAACTGCTCGTCGGGGCCGACCAGCACGTGTCGTTCGTCGCCGTCGGGGACGTGGACGGGGACGCCGACCTCGACCTGGTGTCCGCCAGCACCGGGTCGGGCGAGGTCGGCAAGCTGACCGTCTTCCTGGGCAACGGGGCCGGCGGGTTCTCGAAGGCCGGCCAGGTGAACACCGGGGGGAACAACTCGGCCTGGGTCGGGCTGGCCCAGGTGACCCCGGACTCGAACCTCGACGTGGTGGTGTGCAGCTTCGGCAAGGGGGACACGACCATCACCGGGAACAACGTCACCGTCTTCCAGGGGGACGGGAAGGGGAACTTCGACCCGATCCAGACGGTCGCCGGCGGGCTGGCGTTCATCCCCACCTCCGGGGCGGTGGCCGACTTCGACGGGGACGGCCTGCAGGACCTGGCGGTCACCGTCCCGGGGGTCCCGCCGGACTCGGAGACCCCCCAGCCGAACGGCACCGTCCAGGTGTTCCTGGGGGCGGCCGGGGGCGGGTTCGACATCGACTCGGCGGCGACGTACGACAGCGGCGGGCCGCTCCCGATCGGGGTGGTGGCGGCCCGGCTGGACGCCGACACCCGCCCGGACCTGGTGGTCGCCAACGCCGGCGACCCGGACGTCAACGGGTTCTACACCAACTTCGGGGCCGGCAGCGCCGTCGGGGTGCTGCGGAACGCCGGCGGGTCGTTCGGGGCCCCGGACCTGCTCATCGCCGGGACCACCACCGGCGGGTCGAAGTCGGTCTTCGCGGTGGCCGTCGAGGACCTGGACGGGGACGGCGACCGGGACATCGCGGCGATCACCTACGGCCACCCGCTCAACGGCACCCCGGCCCGGGTCCCGGTCTTCCTCGGGGACGGGGCCGGCGGGTTCGCCAAGGTGGCCGACGGGTCCCCGTTCGACACCGGGACGACCGACGGCCAGTACCTGGCGGTCGGGGCGTTCGACGCCAACACCACCCCGGACCTGGTGGCCGTCGGGGCGGCCAACGAGGTCGTCACCCTGCTCAACCAGTCGACCCCGGCGGCGACGACGACCACCGCCCTGACCACCTCCGCCGCGTCCGTCCCCTACGGGACCGGGTTCACCCTCCGGGCGACGGTGACGGCGTCGGCCGGCACCCCGACCGGGACGGTCACGTTCCTGAACGGGGCGGCGGTCCTCGGGACGGCGACCCTGGCCGACAGCGGCGGGCAGCAGGTGGCCGTCCTGGACGTGGCGGGGACGGCCCTGAACGCCGGCACCTACACCCTGACCGCCCGGTACGACGGGGCGGCCGGGTTCGCCGGGAGCACCAGCCCCGGGGTCACCCAGACGGTGACGACGGTGGCCCCGGCGGTGGCGCTGGCCGGCCCGCCGACGGCCGTGGTCGGCGACCCGGTCACCTTCACCGCCACCGTCTCCTCCCCGTTCGGCACCCCGGGCGGGTCGGTCAGCTTCTTCGAGGGGGCGGCGCTGGTCGGCGGGCCGATCCCGCTGGCCAACGTCGGCGGGCAGCAGCAGGCGGCGGCCGCCATCACCTTCACGACCGCCGGGCCGCACACCGTCACCGCCCGCTACCTGGGGGCCGGGAACTTCGCCCCGGCCGACTCCCCGGCCGTCACCGTCGATGTCGGGGTCGGGGCCCCGGCCCCGGAGGCGACGACCACCACCCTGTCGTCGTCGGTCAACCCGTCGGCGGTCGGCCAGCCGGTGACGTTCACCGCGGTGGTGGCGGCCGGGGCCGGGTTCCCGACCGGGACGGTCAGCCTGTACGACGGGGCCGTCCTGGTCGGCGGGCCGACCGCCCTGGTCGCGGTCGGCGGGCTGCGGGTGGCCTCCTTCGTCCTGCCCGGGCTGGGGCTGGGCGCCCACACCCTGACCGCCGCGTACAGCGGGGACGACGGGTTCCTCGCGTCCGGGTCGAACGCCCTGACCCAGCGGGTCGACCCGGCGGCGACCACCACGGCCGTGTCGGCCAGCCCGTCCCCGGCCACCTACGGCCAGGCGGTGACGCTGACGGCCACGGTGGCCGACGCCGCCGGCATCGCCGCCGACCCGACCGGGTCGGTGACGTTCCGGGCCGGCGCCCTGGTCCTCGGGACGGTCCCACTGACCAACGGATCGGCGACGGTGACGACCGCCGCCCTGCCGACCGGCAGCCCGACGGTGACGGCCGAGTACGCCGGGGACGCCAACTTCGTCGGCGGGTCGACCTCGGCCGGTCTGACGGTTACGCCGGTCGACGGCGGCGGTGGCGGAGGCGGCGGTGGCGGAGGCGGCGGCGGTGGTGGCGGGGACGGCGGAGGCGGTGGGGGCCAGCCGGCCACCCCGCGGCCGGTCCTGACCGGGTACCGGGAGTTCGGGGTCGGGGCCGGGGTCGGCCAGCCGGCGGCCGCCCGGTTCTTCAACCCGGACGGGTCGGAGCGGTTCGGGATGGACCTGTTCCCGGGGTTCACCGGCGGGGTCCGGGTGACCAGCGCCGACTTCAACGGGGACGGGGTGCCGGACTTGGTGGTCACCCCGGACGAGCAGGGCGGGCCGCGGGTGCTCCTGTACCGGGGCGGGGACTTCGCCCAACTGGCCAGCTTCTTCGGGATCACCGGCGACCCGAACTTCCGGGGCGGGGTCCGGGCCGGGGTCGGGGACATGGACGGGGACGGGCTCGGGGACATCGTGGTGTCGGCCGGGTTCGGCGGGGGGCCGCGGGTGGCCGCGTTCAGCGGGGCCAAGGTGGCCGCCGGGGACGTGGGGGAGGGGGCCAAGCTGTTCGGCGACTTCTTCGTGTTCGACCCGTCGCTGCGGAACGGGGCCTACGTGACGGCCGGGGACGGGGACGGGGACGGGAAGGCCGACCTGGTGTCCGGGGCCGGCCCCGGCGGCGGGCCGCGGGTGTTCGTGCTGGACGCGGTCGGGGTGCTGGCCGGGCAGGCGGGGAACGCCCGGCCGCTGGCCAACTTCTTCGCCGGCAACCCGGACAACCGGGGCGGGGTGCGGGTGGCCGTGCGGAACCTGGACGGGGACGCCCGGGCCGACCTGGTGGTCGGGGACGGGACCGGGGCCGGCAGCCGGGGGACCACCTACCGGGGGACCGCCCCGACCGCCCCGGACCTGTCGTTCGACGCCTTCCCCGGGACCAACTCGGGGGTATTCGTCGGGTAGCCGGGTCGCCCGGCCCGGGCGACGCCGGCGCGGGCGCAAGGCCCGCGTCAACATAGCCCGGGCCAACGGCCTGGGTGCGGGACCCGCCCGCCGGACGAGACGCACCGATCGCCGCCGAGCTTCGATGATAACGGACGGCCCCGCGCCCGGCGCGGGGCCGTTTCCCATTCGAGCGGGTGCGAGGCGACGGGTGATGCTGACCGACGACGGGTTCGACGCGCTGTTCGGCGGGCCGGCCGACGGGGACGAGCGGGGGCGGAGGCGGACGCGGCGGAGGGCGGTTCACCCGGCGTTTCGTGACGGGGTCGTCCCGGGGTGGGCCGGAAGCCGGCCCCCCCGGCGGGAGAGGTCGCCGACCAGAGGTCGGCGGGTGGGGGTGTACCGAGGAGAACACCGCCCGCACGCCTCGCTCCGTTCGGCGACCCTCCGCCGGGGGGAGGTTGAGGACCCGGCCGGTCAGGCGGTTGCCCGCCGGCGGCGGGCCCAGCCCAGCAGCCCGGCCGCCCCGGCCGCCGCCAGCCCGAGGGCGGCCGGCTCCGGGACCGCCGCCGGGGCCAGGGACGCCCGGAACGTCAGCGTCTCGTCCCCGGTGTCCTCCAGGATCAGGTCGCCGGCGGTGGTCGGGTACGCCTCCCCGGGGTTGAGGAAGTTCGGCGGGGACTGGGTGAACGGCCCGGCCGGGGCGGACAGGTCGTAGTACGCCAGGTCCCGCAGCCGGATGTCCAAGAGGTCGTTCGACACCGACCCGCCGGGGGCCGGGGTCAGCCCGCCGCTGCCGAGGGCCGGGAACGTCCCGAGCCCGCCGGGGGCGAAGGTGTTGCCGACCACCTGGAACGGGTCGAGGAACGTCCCGCTCACCCCGTCGATGGTGAACGACAGGGTGGCCGGGGCGGTCACCAGGACCCGGGTGGTGGCGGTCTCCAGGGCGGTGGTGATCCCGGCCGTGTCGGCGGTCAGGGTGAACTCGACCGGGGCGTCGGTGAACGGGGTGCCGCCGAGGGTCCCGGTCAGGGTCCCGTCGAACGTGTAGGTGACCAGGGCGGCGTCGGCCCGGGGGGCGGCGAGCGCGGCGGCGAGCACGGCCAGCAGGGCGGGGCGGTGGCACATCGGCGGGTCCTCGGGGTGTGTCGGCGGGCGGGGTTGCCCACATCGGAACCCTCTCCCCTTGAGGGAGAGGGTGGTTGGTGAGCGGAGCGAACCAACCGGGTGAGGGGAGCTCTCACGTCCCCTCACCCGCCGCCCTGCGGGCGGCTGCCCTCTCCCTCAAGGGGAGAGGGCGGGCGGGGGGCTCACGCCCCGGCCGCCCGGCTCCGGGTCGTCTGTTCGGCCACCGGCCGGTCAGCCGGAGGGAGTCGAGGGCTGCCAGGAAGAACGGCTCCAACGGGGTGTTGTCGGTCTTCTTCGTGTAGTTCAGGAACTGGTCCGGGGCGATCCCGCCGTCGGTCGGGTCCTCGACCACCGGGCACAAGGCGTACCGCCGGGCGTTGTCCGCGGCCACCGTCTGCTTGGTCACGTACCCCTTGCTCAGCAGGTTGTTGATGTCGCCGACCGACTTGATGATCGGGGTCCCGTCCAGGTCGGTCCCGTTCTTCCGGGCCAGGTCGGCCGGGGCCTTCCGCCCGTCGGCCGTGTTCACCGCCTTGTCGGTGTAGCTCACCCAGACGTGGATCCAGATGCCGAGCGGGTTGTTGTCGAAGTACCCGTTCCGCATGTCCAGCAGGTTCGTCTGGCGGGTCTGGCCGAGGCCGACCGGGTCGGTCCCCTGCTTGGGGAGGACGTACTCCGGGCTGGCGTCGGCGATCCGCCGGGCGTTCCGCCCGGCCGCGTCGGCGGTGAACAGGGTGGTGCTGCCGCCGCCCAGGACGGGGAAGAACCACGGGTTGCCGCTGTGGTCGTAGGCCGGGAAGGTGGACAGGGCCCGGACCGGCCGCTGGTTGGCCGTCGGCGGGGTGTCGGCCACCGCCCGGACCCCGTCGGCCTCCCGCCGGCCGCCGATCTTCGTCGTGTCGATCCCGTTGGCCCGGTAGTAGGTGTCGGTGAAGTCGAACAGCCGGTCCTCCTCGTCGGCCCGGGCGGGCGAGGGGGCCAAGTGAGGCGGCCAGGGCGGCGATCAGGAGGGCGGAACGGGAACAGAACACCATCGCGGGGGCTCTCCGGTCGGGCGGGTGGGTGATCGGGACGACGGGGAGAGTGGGAACCGGGCGGCGGGTCCGCCACGAAAACGGGCCGGGCCGGGGGGTCGCCCCGGCCCGGCCGTCCCCGGGACCCGTCGGCCGTCGGCCCGGTCACGGGCCGGTCGCCTCGACCTTGACCGCCGGCCCGCCGGCCGTCGGGATGATCGCCTGGCCCCGGTCCCCGACCTTGAACGCGGCCAGGGTCGCCGGCCGGTCGTTCCGCTCGACCTTGGTGGCCGGCCCGACCGTCACCACCACCGGCCCGCTCCGGGTGGTGATCGTCACCGTCGACCCGGCCGCGTTCACCGCCGACACCGTCCCCTCGATCTTCACCGTCCCCTGCTGCTGCCCGCCCCCCGGCCCGCGGTCGGCGGCGGCCGGCCGGGCGGCGACGGCGACCACCCCGAGGGCGACCGCGACCAGCAGCGCGAGAAACTTCGACATCGTTCGGCTCCTCGTGTCGGGTATCGGCCGGACCGGTCGGTCGGCCGGATGCGGGAGGTTGTCTCCCGCCGGGAGGAGTGGAGGGCCGGGGCAATGTCCGCCACCGGAAAACGACCGGGCCGGGGAAAACTCCCCGGCCCGGGCGAAGAATGTGTTGGTACTGGTGGCACAGGCCTCCCGGCCTGTGCTGCCTGATGCACAGGCCGGGAGGCCTGTGCCACCGAATTCTCCGGCCCGCCCGGTCAGTTGGCGTACACGAACAGCCACCGGAACGGGTCGGTGGTGACCGTCCCGATCGGGTACAGGAACTCGCCCGGGGGCCGGCCCGGGGCCTGGTACTGCGACCCCAGGGTGGCGCTGCCGGCCACCGGCCCGACCGGGTCGGTCAGCCCGTCCCCCTCCAGGGTAAACGTCAGCGGGTCGCCGGCCGTCCCCCCTACCCGGGTGAACGTCACCCGGTACTCGCCCGGCGGCAACAGCGGGGCGACCCCGGTGACCGTCTCCCCGGCCGCCGCCGTCAGGGTGAACACCGGGGCCGGGTCGCCGACCCGCCGGACCTCGGCCCGGACCGACCCGGTCCCGCCGGCCGCCGACAGGGCGAACCCGAAGAGCTGGGCCCGGCCGACGTACACGGCGTACCCGGCCTCCGACCCGGGGGCGGCCAGCGACCCGGACGCGAAGGCCGTCCGCGGCGAGGCGGCGGTCGGCCCGAACCGCACGTCCAGGGCGTAGTTCCCCGGGTCCGACCCGGCCCCGAACACCCGGGCGTAGTACTCCCGCCGGTTCCCCTCCAGCCCGGCCACCTGGACGGTGTACGTCCCGTTCCCGTTCACCAGGACGCGGGCGGTCAGCCGCACCCCGTTCCGGTCGAACAGCTCGACCCGCGGGGTGAGCGCGTTCGGCCCGAACCCGGCGACGGTGGCCGTCAGGACCACCGGGGCCCGCACGTCCGGGGCCCGGACCCGGTAGAAGTCGGCGTCGGCCGCGTCCGCCAGGCTGGCCACCGCCGCGTACCGGGCGGCCCCGGCCGGGGCCGGCAGGGCGGCCAGGTCGGCCGCGGTGGCGGCCGTGTCGTCCTCCCCGTCGTCGTCCGCGTACAGGGCGGCCGCCGGGTCGGTCAGGGCCACGTACAGGTCGTCCTCGTCGAGCCCGTCGAACGGCCCGCGGAGGACGGCCTCCAGGTTCGCCCGGGCGTCCGCCCGGACGAGCCGGTCGAAGGTGATGCCGACCCCGAACCGGCCGACCCGGGCCGCCGCCCCCGGGGCCGCCTCCACCCGGACGTAGTACTTCTCGTCCGGCCGGACCGACGGCACCGTCACGGTCACGACATCCCCGGCCGCCCCGGTCGCGGTGACCCGGGCGATCTGCCGGCCGTCCGGGTCGTACAGCGTCACCTTCGGGGCCAGCAGGCTGACCCCGGCCGTCTGCACCCGGACGGTCATCGCCCCGGTGTATCCGGCCAGCGGCTTGACCCAGAAGATGTCTACATCGGTCCGGGCGGTGATGTCGCCCCAGCCGACCAGCGGGACCGACCCGTCCTCGCCGGCCGCGGACGGGTGCGGGTAGCGGACGCGGGTGGCGTTGCGGAGGGTGGCGTTCCCGGTCCGCCCCTCGTTCGGGTCGGCGGCCCGGGCCCCGTACAGGACCCGGACGGCGGCGACATCGCCGGCGGTCGGGGTCGCGGCGGTGGTGGCCGCCGTGTCCAGCCGGGGGTTCAGGACCGACCCGGCCTCGTCCCGGTGGGCCAGCCCGAGGGCGTGGCCGATCTCGTGCAGGGCGACCGCGTACAGGGTGTCCGGGGTGTACGCAGCGGCGGTGTTCAGCACCACGTCCCCGCCGAGGGTGCCGGCGGCGAACGGGTCGGGCGGGACGCCCTCGCCCAGGTCGCCGTCCAGGGCGAACCCGCCGACCCGGATGTCCCCGAACCGGCCGTCGGCCTGGGCCGGGCCGGGGGCGGCGAGCGGCTGCCCCCCGTCGGCGACGACCCCGATCGTCAGGTCGGCCAGCTCGGCCCAGGTCTGGGCGGCCCGGGTGACGGCCCCCTGCCAGGTGGCCCGGGGCATGGCCGCGTCGAGCCGGGCGAACAGGTCGCTGGCCGGGCCGCCGGCCGGCACCCCGGCGGCGGTCGTCCCGTCCGGAACGAAGCTGAGGGTGAGGTGGCGGGGGTCGGCCCACGGCAGGCCGAACTGGGCGGGGTTGTCCCGGGGCTCGAGGGCGACGAGCCGGGGGGCGAACCGCGGCCGCCGCGGGGTCATCCGTGCGGGCATCGGGGGTATAGCTCCTGTGGCGGGCGGCAGTATTACATGGCGAGGGGCGTCAGCCCCCGGTACTCCCTGGCGAGCCCCGGGCGTGGGCGCTGGCGAGCCGGGAGCGTGAGCGACCGGAGCTTGACAACACGCCGGTCGCTCACGCTCCCGGCTCGCCAGCGCCCACGCTCCCCTCGCCACGCTCGGAGCTCGCCCGGACGATTACCTCGCCAGCACCCCGGCCGCGTCGACGAGCGCCCGGAACGACGGGTCGCCGTGGACCGCCTTGAGGTCCGGGTCGGCCGGCATCGTTTTGGCCCAGGTCGGGTCGGCCCGCAGGCACGCCCGGAGCAGGTCGAGGGCTTTCGCCCGGTCGGCGTCCCCGGCCGCGGTCAGCAGATAGGCGCAGGCACTCTGATACCGTGTCAACGCCCCCGGATTCCGCCCCAGGCAGATTTCGGCGTCGGCCCGGGCCTCGGCCCGCCGCCCGGCCCGGGCGTGGAGGACCGCCCGCCCGG
>JAIEQN010000970.1 GCA_019747685.1 Gemmataceae bacterium | reverse complement strand
ATCGCCGCCCCCGCCCGGCCGGCCCCCCCCGCCGCCCGGCCGGCCGGTCGCCGCCCGGGGGTCGAACCCGAGCAGCTCCCCGGCCCGGTCGTTGGCGAACAGGACCCGCCGGTCCGGGCCGATGGCGACCACCCCCTCGACCATCCCGCCGAGGATGGCCCGGAGCTGCTCCCGGTCGTGGGCGACCTGGGCGAAGGTGGCGGCCAGCCGGTCGCTCATGGCGTTGAACGCGGCCGCCAGGGCGGCCGGGGCCGGCCCCCCGGCCACCTCGATCTTGTGCCCGAGGTCCCCGTCGGCCAGCCGCCGGGCCCCGTCGGCCAGCACCTCCAGCGGGCGGGCGAACCGCCGGGCCAGCAGGTACGCCGGGGCGGCCGCCACCGCCATCACCAGGAACACCGCCACCCCGACCGCCTCCAGGAGGTCGGGCAGGTCCGGCTGGGACGCCCGCAGGGCGACCAGCCCGACCGCCCCGACGGCGACCACGACCAACAGCAGGTACGTCAGGAAGAGGCGCCAGAACATGGGATTAGTGGGCAGCCGGCAGTGGACAGTGGGCAGACGAAGACGGGGCGACATCCGACCGTTCGGGGGGTCAACGGCAGTGGTCCGATCTGCCCACCGTCCACTGCCGGCTGCCCACTGCTAATCCGCCCGGGCCGCCGCCACCACCCGCTTCCCGGCCAGCAGCCGGATGCCGACGTTGAGCAGCATGACGACCGCCAGCAGCACCACCGTCCCGCCCCAGGCCTGGTCCCGCCAGTCCTCCTGCGGGCTGCGGGAGTAGTTGTAGATGTACCCCGGCAGGAACGGCGTCTGGCCGGACAGCCCCCACGTCCAGTCCCCGGTCTGGCCGGCGGTCAACAAGAGCGGGGCGGTCTCCCCGGCGATCCGCCCGACCGCCAGGAACACCCCGGTGACGATCGCCGGCAGGGCGGCCGGCAGGACCACCCGCAGGGTCGTCTGGACCCGGCCGGCCCCGAGGGCGTAGCTGGCCTGGCGGAGCGAGTCCGGGACCAGCCGCATCGCCTCCTCGGCGCTGCGGACGACGATCGGGATCATCATCACCCCCAGGGCGAACGCCCCGGCCCAGCCGTTGAACCCGGGCGGCCTCCCGCCCCCGGCCCAGTCCCACCAGAACGGGTAGACCAGGCACGAGTAGGCGAAGATGCCGACCACGATCGACGGCACCCCGCCGAGGAGTTCCGCCGCGAACCGGACGGCCGCCGCCAGCCGGCTCCGCCGGGCCTCGGCCAGGAACACGGCGGCCGCCAGCCCGGCCGGGACGGCCAGGAGGGTCGCCGCCGCCACCAGCATCAGGCTGCCGACCATCGCGTGCCCCAGCCCGCCCCGGAGGGCCGGCTTGCCCAGCTCGTTGAGTGGGTAGTCCTCGTCCCGGCCGGTCTGCGCCCACTTGCGGTACTGCTCGAATTGGTCGTTCGTCAGGTTCGGCCGGTGGGCGTCTTCCAGGAACAGGTCCGGGGTGACGGCCGCCGCCCCCCGGGCGACGATGTACCCGAGGATGAGGAACAAGGGGACGACGGTGGCCAGCAGGCACCCGCCGAGCACCCACGTCATCACCCGGTTCCACACCCGGGCGGCGGAACTTGGGATCGGAAGACCCCTCCCCCCGGCCCCCTCCCCCACCGGGAGAGGGGGAGGAAACCCCGAGCCGGTTTCGTCGTTTTCCCCCCCTCCCTTCGTAGGGGAGGGGGCCGGGGGGAGGGGTCCTTCCCGGCCGGTCCGGGGCCCCCGGGTCAGCCGGGCCAGGAGCAGCCGGGCGGCGACGTTGAACGTGGCCGTGACCGCGAACAGGACCAGGGCCAGGGCCACCAGGGCGGCCCGGAAGTCCCGGGTGTCGGCCTCGTTGAGCTGGTTGGCGATCCGGCTGGCGATCGAGTCCCCCAGGGCGAACGGGGACAGCTCGACCACCGCCTGGTTGCCGACCAGCATGGTCACCGCCATCGTCTCGCCCAGGGCCCGGCCCAGGGCCAGGAACGACGCCGCCAGGATGCCCGGCCGGGCGTACGGCAGGACGACGTGCCGGATCGTCTGCCACCGGGTCGCCCCCAGGGCCAGCGACCCCTCCCGCTGCGACCGCGGGACCGCCCGGCACACGTCGTAGGTGATGGCCGTGACGTAGGGCAGGATCATCACCGCCAGGATCAGCCCGGCCGACAGGAGCCCGAGCCCGCCGTTGTTCGGGACCGCCGCCAGCGGCTCCGCCCCGGCCAGCCGGCGGAGGGCGTTCCCCACCGCCAGCCAGAGCGGGCCGAGGGTGTCGAACCCCCACTGGACGGCCGGGGCCAGGAAGAACAGCCCCCAGAACCCGTACACCACGCTCGGGATGGCGGCCAGCAGCTCGATCAGGAAGGCCCCGGCCTTCTGGACCCAGCCGGGGGCGATCTCGGACAGGAACGCCGCGCCGGCCACCCCGAGCGGGACGGCCAACAGCATGGCGATCGCGGACGTGACGGTGGTGCCCCAGACGAACGCCAGGGCCCCGAACGTCGGGGTGCCGTTGTCGGCCGGCTTGGGCACCCAGGCGGTGCTGGTGAACAGCCGGTACTCGCCGGCCCGGGACAGGACCGGCCACGACTCCAACAGCAGCACCCCGACCAGCCCGGCGACGACCGCCAGGACGCCGACCCCGGCCGCCCGGGTCAGCCCCTGGAAGATCAGCTCGGACCGGGACGACGGGCCGGGGGAGGGCATGGGATCGATGAACGATGAATGATGAGGGAGGAATCGAAGCCGGCCGCCGGGGCCGGCCGTCATCGTTTATCGTTCACCGTTCATCATTCAACGGAGACCCCGTCCAGCCGGGCCTTGACCTGCTCCCGTAGGGCCTCCGGGAGCGGGGCGTAGTTCCGCCTCTTGGCCAGCTCCTGCCCCTCGGCCGAGGTCGCCCACCGGAGGAACCCGACCACCGCCCGCCCCTCCGGCCCAGGGAGCTTCTTGTAGAGGACGCCGAAGCTCATCCCGGCGATCGGGTACGACCCGTCCCCCGGGGCGTCGGTCAGGTTGTACGTCAGCTCGTGGAGCGAGTACGGCGGGTCGGTCGGCTTCGTCCCCAGGCTGGCCGCGGCCGCCGCGGTGATGCTGTCCAGGTCCGCCCGCACGTCCTTCCCGGCCTTGTTCCGCACCGAACCGTATTTCAGCTCGTCCTTGCTGTCCAGGGCGTAGGTCAGCTCCAGGTAGCCGATCGCCCCGGCGGTGCGGGCGATGTGCCCGGCCACCCCGTCGCTCTTCTGCTGGGCGATGCCCAGCCCCTTCGGCCAGTTCGGCAGGGTCTTGGCCCCGACCGCCGCCTTGAACGGGGCGCTCACCTTGCTCAGGTAGTCGGTGAAGATGAACGAGGTGCCGCTCGGGTCCGACCGGTAGACCGGCTGGACCCCCAGGTCCGGCAGGTTCACGCCCGGGTTCAGCTCCTTCACCCGCGGGTCGTTCCACCGGGTCACCTTGCCGGTGAACAGGTCGGCCAAGAGCGGCCCGGTGAAGACCAGTGGCTTGTCCACCCCCGGTAGGTTGTAGACCGGCACCACCGCCCCGATGACCAGCGGGACGTGGACCACCGGCCCGCCGGTGTCCTCGGCCGCCTTCAGTTGCTCGGCGTTCATCGGGGCGTCGGAGCAGCCGAACGCCACCAGCCGCTTGGTCATCGAGGTGATCCCGGCCCCGGACCCCTTCCCCTGGTAGTTGATCCGGACCTTGCCGCCGGTCCGGTCCCGGAACTCGCTGGTCCAGAACTTCATGATCGGCTCGATGAACGTCGCCCCCTCGGCGTTCACCTCGGCCGCCGGCAGGGCCTTCAGCTCCCCGGCCAGCTTCGGGTCGGCGGCGGCCCCCGTGCCCCCGGTGCCGACCGACTCGGGCGGCCGCCGGCCGCACCCGAGGGCGACCGCCAAGGCGGCGAGGGCGGCGAGCGTCGTCGAGCGAAAGCGCATGGGGCCGTCCGGCGGGAGGACCGGGGTTGAACGTCCGACGCCGGCAGAGTATCAACCCCGGCCGGGCGGACAACCGGGCCGGCGTGAAGGTTGGGTGAAGCCGCCCGGGGGGCCGATGCGGTACACCAACATCCAGTTCCTGCGGGCGGCGGCGGCCGGCGGGGTGGTCCTGCACCACCTCGGGTGCCACGCCCCGGCCCTGGTCGGGGTCGACCCGGCCGGGCTGCGGCACGTCCTGTTGGCCGGGTTCCCGGTCCCGCTGTTCTTCGCCGTCTCCGGGTTCGTCCTGACCGGCGCCCTGCAATCCGCCCCGCCGGGCCGGTTCCTCGTCGCCCGGTTCCTCCGCCTCTACCCCGGGTACTGGCTGGCCGTCCTCGGGGCGGTCGTCCTGATGCGGCTGCGGGCGTTCACCGAGTACGACCGGTGGCTGATCCGGTTCGTGGACGCGACCGAGCTGGCCCTGTGGCCGGCCGGCCCGGGCCGGTGCCCGTACGTGCTGGGCGGGGTCGAGTGGTCGCTGATCTACGAGGTGTTCCTGTCGGCCGCCCTGGCCGGGCTGGCCCTCGTCGGCGGCCGGCGGGGGCTGCCGTGGCTGGCCGGGGGGTGGCTGGCGGTGCTGGTCGGCAAGATGATCCTGTGGCCGGGCTACGCCTTCGACATGTTCCCGCACTGGACGACGATCGCCCTGTCCCCGCACTCCGTCCCGTTCCTGCTCGGGGTGCTGGCGTACCAGGTCCGGGACCGCGGCCGGCGGCTCTGGTGGGCCGTCCTGCCGGCGGTCGCCGGGCTGCTCCTGGTCGCCCCGGCCCGGGTCGCCGACCCGGAGTGGCACTGGTGCAACTGGGGCTTGGCGGCGGCCGGGGTGGTGTGGCTGGCGGCCCAGTTCCGGCAGGTCGGCCCGGACAACCGGCTGGCCCGGGCCGGGGACTGGACCTACGGGCTGTACCTGATCCACAACCCGCTCGTGCTGGCCGTCCTGTACGCGGCGGCCCGGCTCGGGTGGGCCGGGCGGTGGGAGCCGGTCTGGCTGGCCGGGCTGGTCGGCCTGGCGGGCGGCCTCCTGTTCGGGCGGCTGGAGGCGGCCGTCCACGCCCGGCTGCGGCCGCTGGTGAAGGCCGATGTCGGCGGGTGGGCCCGCGGCCTGGCCCGCCGGGTGGTCCGCCTCACTTCCCCTTCGGGACGAAGCCGGTAGGGCCGGGGTCGCGCCTCCGTCTGGTGGCACAGGCCTCCCGGCCTGTGCGCACAGGCCGGGAGGCCTGTGCCACCAGGCTACTTCCCGCCCGGCACGAGGGCGTTGAGCAGCGGGTCCCGCCACTTCTGGGCGTCCCGGTCGTAGGCCCCGAACCCGGACCCGAACTCCCAGTACGCCCACGACCAGCCGCGGGCCTCGGCCTCCCGGGCGACGGCCGCGGTCCACCGGGCCCGGGATTGGAGGTCGGCCGCCTGGTAGGCCCCGAACTCGCCCAGGAAGACCGGGCGGTTGTGGGCCTTCGCCCACGCCGCGGCCTCGTCGAACTTCCCCCGCAGGGCCTTCATCTCGGCGTCCGAGCCGGTCCACTTCACCCCCTTCAGGTTGCGGACCCGCTCGTCCGCCCACGACGCCCCCTGGTGGGTGAAGTCGAACGGGTCGTAGTAGTGGACCGTCACGATCAGGTTCGGGTCGTCGGGCAGCTTCAGCTTCGGCAGGGCCCGGATGCCGTTCCACTGGCCCGGGCCGACGATGACGGGCCGGGTCGGGTTCGACGCCCGGACCGCCTTCAGCACCGCCGGGAGGGCCGCGTTCCACTTCTCCTCGGTCAGCTTCCCGTGCGGCTCGTTGAGCAGCTCGAAGACGACCGACGCCGGCCGGTCCTTGTACCGCGTGGCGATCTGCTCCCAGATGCCGACCAGCCGGGGCAGGTGGGCGTCCGGGTCGTCGTCCATCTCGTTGTAGTGGTGGACGTTCAGGACCACGTTCAGCCCCTGCTCGGCGGCCCGGTCGAGGGCCCAGTCGACCCGGGCGAGGAACGCCGGCTCGATGGCGTAGGGGGCGTCCTTCGCCGCGTGGGCCGACCACTTGACCGGGATGCGGACGGTGGCGAACCCGGCGTCCTTGACCAGCTTGAAGTACTCCGGCTGGAGGGTCATCCCCCAGTCGCCCTCCTTCGGGGCTTCGAGGGCGTTGCCCAGGTTGATCCCCCGGCCGAGGGCCTTGTTGACGGCGAAGATGTCCGACTTCGGCGGGTCGGCCGGGCGGCCGGCGGGGGTCAGCCCGGCGAGGACGAGGGCGGCGAGGGGGAGAACGGCGGCGCGCGGCATGGGTGTCGGTGCGGCAAGGGTGGAATGGGGCGGGCCGGCCCCGGTGCGGCCATTCTAGCGGGGCGTCAGCCCCCGGCCGGTGAACCGCGGCCGGCGGACGGCCGGTGTCTGGTGGCACAGCCCCCCCGGCCTGGGCTGCCGCAAGCACTGGCGGGGTGGCCTGTGCCACCAAGCCGGGGCGCGGCACGGTCGTTGCTCTCGAATGCGTCCGACCGCCCGCGCCCCCTCTCCGAGGCCCCGCCATGTCCCGACGCACCGGCCCCGCCATCCTCGCCGCCCTCGGCCTCCTGACCGGCGGCCTGCTCGTCTCCGCCGCCCGCCCGGACGACCCGGCCGCCGAGGCGGTCAAGGCGAAAGCCGCCCCGGCCGACCGGCCCGAGCAGAAGACGACCGCCCACGACAAGTCCGCGGCGTTCGACTGGACCAAGCCGGCCCCGCTGACGGCGGCCCTGAAGGACCAGCCCAACAGCGGGCGGATCCTCGGGTTCGAGTTCTCCCGCGACCCGCTCGGGGCCGACAAGCCGTTCACCACCCTGGCCGAGGTGATGAAGAAGGAGACCGAGGCCCGGCCGAAGGTGATGGCCGCCCAGCAGAAGCTGCTGGAGTCACGCTACGACCTGACTCCGAAGGCCCACCCCGAAGCCAAGATGTCCCGCGGCAAGCCGGTGCTGGTCGGGCCGACGGCGCGGCTGAAGGACGGCGTGAGCTGGGAGAAGCTGGCCGGGATGAGCCCGGACGACATCAAAACGGCCGGGGCGTTCCCGTACCCGTCGCTGCCTCACCCGCTCCACGCCAACGGCGGCCAGGTCTTCCCGCGGATGCAGATCGCCCAGTTCCCGCGGCTGGAGCGGTTCGACGTGGAGTTCGACCTGCCGGAGGCGTTCCTGCCCGAGTTCCCGCCGGCCATCTTCCTCCAGAACCGCCCGGAACTGGGCGACGTGTCCCGCGGCCAGGTCGTCCACCTCGGCAACTTCCGGGAGCTGTTCAAGGAGGTGATGACCCCGGTGCAGTTGGAAGGCATGCGGATGCTCTTGACCCCGCTGCCGCAGGAGGAGTTCAACCTGACCGACGACCGGAAGACGCCGCACCCGCAGATGGGGGTGGCCTGCCTCGACTGCCACGTCAACGGCCACACCACCGGCCAGTTCCACCTCAGCCCGGACATCCGCCCGCAGGAGCGGCGATTCCGGCTCGACACGGTCAGCCTGCGGGCGCTGTTCAACCAGCAGATCCACGGGAGCAAGCGGAGCCTGCGGAGCGTCGAGGACTTCACCGAGTTCGAGCAGCGGACGGCGTACTTCAACGGGGACTCGATCCGGGCGATGAAGAAGGGGTTCCAGGAAATCCCCCGGAGCCTGGTGCCGAACATGGCCCAGGCCCAGAACATGTTCGACTTCCCGCCGGCCCCGAAGCTGACCGTGCTGGGCCGGCTCGACCCGAAGAAGGCGACCGACGGGGAGAAGCGGGGCGAGGCCCTGTTCGTCGGCAAGGCCCGGTGCGCCGTCTGCCACCCGGCCCCGTTCTACCTCGACCACCAGATGCACGACCTGCACCTGGAGCGGTTCGTGGACGAGCCGGGGGACGGGCCGATCAAGAGCTTCACCCTGCGGGGGATCAAGGAGTCGCCGCCGTACCTGCACGACGGCCGGTGCCTGACCCTGGAGGACACGGTCGAGTTCTTCAACCTGGTGCTGGAGCTGAACCTGACGACGGAGGAGAAGGCCGACCTGGCGGCGTTCCTCCGCTGCCTGTGAGCGGCACCGGTCCGCTCTTCTGGGGCGCGGGCCTCCGGCCCGCTCTTCAAGCCCGACGAAGAGCGGACCGGCCCCGGGGTTTCCAAACACCCTTTCAGGGCTCGGGCCTCGCCTCTACCGTCTCGTCGGCTCGCCCCGGCCCCGGACCGGCGGCAGGTCGGACGGCTTCTCCCCCCGCCACGCCGCCCGGACGGCCAGCACCCGCTGCCGCGGCCGGCCGCCGGCGTCGGCGGTGAACAGCACCGAACCCAGCGTGTCGGCCCCGGCCGCCGGGGAGCCGATCAACAGGTAGTCGTCCGGCCCCAACGTCACCTCGAACCCGAGGGCCGGGAACCGCTCGACGGGGACCACGCCCTGAACGGTGAACCCGGTCCCGTCGGCCGTCGGGCGGATTTCGTCCGCCCGCTCGCCGTGCTGGACCCGCGGCTCGCACCACACCTTGACCCGCCCGTCGGCCGCCCGCTCCGGCCGGACCAGGACCCCGCCCCGGGCCTTCCGGAGGTCGAACCGGGCCCGCTCCCCGGCCAGGGTCGGCAGGACGGCGAACGAGCACGGGTCGGTCGGGCCGGCCGTCGGGACGACCTCGTCCTTGCGGTTGGCGAACGACTGGCCGCGGCCGTCGTGGGCGTCGGCCCCGGACTCCAGGAGCCGGCGGAAGGCCGGGGGCGGGGTGCCGCCGAGGACGGCGACCCGCAGCCCGTTCTCGGCCAGCAGGGCGCGGACGTGGGGCGGGACGGCCGACCCGCCCTCCCACAGCTCCCGGTCCAGCGCCGGGTCCCCGAGCGGCCGCTCGAGCAGGACCGATTCGACGTACAGCCCGTCCGGCAGGGCCGGTGGCAGGCCGGCGGGTGTGGGCGGGCGCAGGGCCTCGGACCGGCGGCCGGCCGGGGTGAAGCACCCGACGGCGGCGACCGCCAACACGAGGACCGCGCACGCTCCGACCGCCCGGGGCATCGGCCCGACCTTCCGTGGGGTGTGAGTCCGGATGCCGCGGGATTAGCGGGCCGGCCGGGAAGAATCAACGCCGGTTCCGCTCGTGCCGGCCGGCCGACCTGTGCCGGCCCGACCCGAGCATCGTTGCCGGGCCGGCCGGTCGGTCCGGATGCGCCGGGTGCGGGGCCGTGGTAAAATGGGGGCATGACGACACCGCCCCTCCCGGTCCGCGTCGCCGTCACCGCCGACCTGCACTACGGGGGTCGGCACGCCGAGGGCACGGCCGCCGCCCACGCCCTGGCCGCGGAACTGTACCACGACCCGCCCGACCTGCTCGTCCTGGCCGGGGATGTCGGGGCCGGGGACGACTTCGCCCGCTGCCTCGACCTGTTCGCCGACCTCCCCGCCCGGAAGGCCCTCGTCCCCGGCAACCACGACATCTGGGTCCGGCCGGACGACCCCCGGGGCGACTCCCTGGCCGTGTACCGGGAGTACCTGCCGCGGGTCGCCGCCGACCACGACTTCCACTACCTCGACGCCGGGCCGCTGGTCCTGCCCGAGGCCGGCTTAGCCGTAGTCGGGTCGATCAACTGGTACGACTACTCGTGGGGCCGCGACCGGCTGGCCGCCCTGGGGGTGCCGGACTGGCGGGACCGGCTTGCGGCCAAACGGTTCGTCCGCGGCCGGCACAACGACGCCAACTTCGTCCGCTGGGAGTCCGACGACGCCCGCTTCACCCGGCAGTGCGTGGCGACCCTGGCCGGCCACCTGCGGCAGGCCCTCCGGCAGGTCCCGGCGGCCCTACTCGTCACCCATCACCCGATGGTCCGCGGGCTGAACTACCCCAAGCCGGACCCGCCGGACCTGGACGCCCTGCTGTGGGAGTGCTTCTCGGGGAACGAGGGGACGGAGCGGCTGCTGGCCGAGTTCACCGGCCGGGTGCCGGTAGCGGTGTGCGGGCACACCCACTTCGCCCGGGACGGGGTGTTCGGCCGGACCCGGGGGTACAACGTCGGCGGGGACTACCACTTCAAGCGGCTGTTGCGGTTCGACTGGCCGGCCGGTCAGATGACCGCGGCCGAGTTCACCGGGGCCGGCGAGCAGGTGGCGTGAAACCTCCGTCGGGCCGGCCTGGAGGGCCGGTTCCGTCAGCCCAGGTCGAAGGCCTGGGTCCGGTACGCCCGCCCGGAACGACCCTGACAGGCTACCCCGGGCCTGCGGCCCGGGCTGACGGAACCGGCCCGACGGGCCGAAGACGACAGGCCGTAGGGCACGCGGTGCGTGCCCTACGGGGCGGCCGGCGGGTGAAACTCACGCCCGTCGTCCGGGTCAGCCACGCTCATCCGAAACCCGGGTGCCCGGTTCACCCCTCCCCCTTCGCCGGGCGGGCGTACAGGTCGTCCACCGCGGCCGTCAGCACCGTCTCCAGGTGAACGGCCTCGTTCGCGTCCGGCTCCCGGGTCAGGTGGGGGACGAGGTGGATCGACCCGTCCGGCCGGAACCCGACCTCGACCCGCTCCAGCAGCCCGGCCGGGGCCCGCTTCACCGCGTACCCCCATACCGCCCGCCGGACCATCTCCGCCCGGACCTTCTCGTCCCCGCCCTTCCCCAACCCCGCCTCGTGGTGGAACGCCGCCGCCAGGGCGTCGGCCGTCGCCGGGTGGCCGTCCCCGAACCGCCGGCCGGCGAACCCCGCCAAATCCGCCAGCACCGCCCGCCGCTCCTCCGGCAGGTACTGCCCGCCGTCCTGCCCGGCCACCGCCGCCACCGCCCCGGCCGCGAAGCTGTCCGGCAGCTCGTCCAGGTCGGCGAACGCATCCCCCGTTCGGCCGGCCGCCTTCCAGGCCGCCGCCCGGGCGGCCGCCGCCGCCCCGATCCCGGCGTCCCCGTGCCGCCAGCAGACCTCGAACGCCTCCTCGGCCAGCTTCACCGCCTCGGCCGGGTTCCCGGTCCGGGCCAGGAGGTCGGCCAGGGGCGGCAGCGACGCCGCGTACCCCGGGGTGTCCGGGCCGGACAGGTTGCGGGCGAACGCCACGCACTGCCGGAACACCTTCTCGGCCTCGGCGAACTGGCCGAGGGCGTCGAGGCACCCGGCGTACCCGGCCATGAACGCCAGCCGGTCCCGCCGGCCGGGCGGGTCGGGCGGGAGGGGTCCGCCGCCGGCGTGCTTGAACTCGGCCGCGGCCCGCTTGAAGTCGCCGGCCCGGTGGTGGAACCGGGCCATGTCGGCATAAGCCTTAGCCAGCGGGTGCGACCCCGACCCGTGGGCGGCCTTGGCCTGCTTGGCCGCCGTCACCACCACACGTTCGCCCTCGGCCGGCTTCCCGGCGGCGAGCAACTGGAGGGCCTGGCGGAGGGCCGGCGACGCCGGCGGCTGTCCGGGGAGGGGCATCGGCGGGTCCGGGGGCGGCGGGGCGGGCTACGAACAGGATTATCCGGGGCGGGCCGGACCGGGGGAAGAGGCCCCGTCGCACCGAAGGGCCGTCCGGGAATAGCCCGGGGCGCCAGCCCCGGGTGTCGGAGTTCGAAATAGTCCCGTCGCCCCGAAGGGGCGACCCGCTCCGGGGCGACGAACCCGGCAACCAACCGGGCCGGGCAAGTCGGGCTTTACACGCCCCGGGCCGGCCGGCATAAGCCCACCACGCAGCCGGCAAGACCGTTCGCCGTCCGACACGCGGCCCGCCGAGGGGAAGGCGGGCCGGGGGGGAGTCATGAACCGATTCCGCGCCTGGGGGCTGTCCGCCGCCCTGGCCGCCGCCGCGGGGGGACCGGCGGCCGCCGCCGACCCGCCGCCCGCACCGACACCACCCCCGCCGACCACCCTGTTCGACAAGCTGTTCCCGCCGGCCAACAAGGCCAAGCCCGGG
>JAIEQN010000542.1 GCA_019747685.1 Gemmataceae bacterium | reverse complement strand
GCCGCCCGGGCCGCCGGGTCGGGGCCGCGGAGGGCGTGCGTCAGTTCCGGGAGCGGGTCGGCGGTGGGGGTCATCGCGTCGGGGGGCTTCGGCGAACCCCGCCGGCCTCGTGCCGAAGGCGGTCCGCCCCGAAGCCTAGTTCACCGCCGGCCCGGCGGCGGATGGTTCCAGCCCGGGCACACACCCCGCGCCTGACGAATCCGATCCCGGCCGTACAAATCCCCGTCCGAATTCCCGCCGGAATTTTTCCCACGGGGGGGCGAAATGTCGGCGGGCTGGCGTCCGTATACTTCCTGACGGTATCATCCGTCGGACACCTGGCACACCGGGGACGCGGGCGATGAAGCGGTTCGTCCCGACCGCCGCGGGGCGGTCGAAGGCCATGATGGTGGCGGTCGTCCTGGGCACGACCCTGGGGGCGGGTGCGGCCCAGGCCGCCGGCCCCAACCCCAAAGCCGTCCAGGACATCAGCAAATACTGCCAGGCCTGCTGGCGGAACGCCCGGCTTCCGGCCGACCGCTGGCCGGACTGCACCCAGGATGTGTTCACCCGCCTGCTGGAGCGGGTCGAGCCGACCCGCTGGGACACCGTCCTGAAGGACGACGAGACGGCCGAGCGGCGGGAATTCATCCGGGCCGTCGATGCGGTCAAGAAACGAGTCCAGCGGTCGCGGAAGTTCTCGGCCCTGACGGCAGATACGGCGGCCTACCACGGCCGGGCCGAGAACGTCGTCCGAGATGAGCGCGAGGCGGTGGCCCAGGCGGCGGCCGAGGTCCTCAGCCCCCGGCAGCGGCGGGTGCTGGAGCTGACGGCCGACGGCTGGGCGACGCCCGAGATCGCGGCCGAACTCGGCACCACCGTCGAGCGGGTCAGCGACGAGAAGTACAAGGCCATCCGCAAGTTGCGTCACTACTTCGGGACGGTGTAGCAACCCGGCGGGTGGGAGCGTAAGCCCGGGCGAGCCGGGAGCGTGAGCGACCGGAGCGCTGCTTCTGAGCTGGCGAGCGAGACTTGCAAAGGGACCGTGACTCCCGAGTGGTCGTGCGAGCGACCGGAGCGCTGCTTCTGAGCGGGCGAGCCGGGAGCGTGAGCGACCGGAGCCTTATCAAGTTCCGGTCGCTCACGCTCCCGGCTCGCCGGGTCACACCTCCGGGGGACGCACGTCCCCCGGCTCACCCCTGCCGATGACCTCCGCCCTCCCGCCCGACCCGCCGACCGGCACGTTCGGCGACCCCTCCCCCACCGCGGCCCACGCCCCGCAGCCGGACGCCGGGACGGTCATCGGCGGCCGGTACAAGCTCCTGGAGCCGATCGGCGAGGGCGGGATGGGGGCCGTCTGGATGGCCCAGCAGACCGAACCCGTCCGCCGGCTGGTCGCCGTCAAGCTGATCCGGGACGGCATGGACTCGCGGGCGGTGCTGGCGCGCTTTGAAGCCGAGCGGCAGGCCCTGGCCCTGATGGACCACCCGAACATCGCCCGGGTGTTCGACGCCGGGGCCACCGCCGACGGCCGCCCGTACTTCGTGATGGAGCTGGTCAAGGGCGTCCCGATCACCCAGTTCTGCGACGCCCGCAAGCTGACCCCGCGGCAGCGGCTGGAGCTGTTCGTTCCCGTGTGCCAGGCGGTGCAACACGCCCACCAGAAGGGCGTCATCCACCGGGACATCAAGCCGAGTAACGTCCTGGTGGCCCTGTACGACGACCGGCCGGTCCCGAAGGTGATCGACTTCGGGGTGGCCAAGGCCGCCGGCCAGCCGCTGACCGACAAGACCCTGGCCACCGGGTTCGAGGCGGTGGTCGGGACCCCCGAGTACATGTCCCCGGAGCAGGCCGGCTTCAACCAGCTCGACGTGGACACCCGGAGCGACATCTACGCCCTCGGGGTCCTGCTGTACGAACTGTTGACCGGCACCACCCCGGTGGACCGCAAGAGCCTGGGGAAGGCGGTGGTGCTGGAGGTGCTGCGGATCGTCCGGGAGGTGGACCCGCCCCGGCCGAGCCAGAAGCTCAGCACCGCGGAGGCCCTGCCGTCGATCGCGGCCAACCGGGGAACCGAGCCGCGGCGGCTGGCGGCGTTGGTCCGCGGCGAACTCGACTGGATCGTGATGCGGGCGTTGGAGAAGGACCGGACCCGGCGGTACGAGACGGCCAACGGGTTCGCCGCCGACGTGCAACGCTACCTGGCCGGCGAGCCGGTGCAGGCGGTCCCGCCGTCGGCCGGCTACCGGCTGCGGAAGTTCGTCCGCCGGAACCGCCCGCAGGTGATCGCGGCCGGCCTCGTCTTCTTGGCCCTGGTCGGCGGTGTCATCGGCACCTCGGTCGGGCTGGTCGAGGCCCGGCGGCAGCGGGACGCGGCCGACGCCGCCCGGCGGGAGTTGGTCGAGGTGCTGGACGCGACCGCCGACGAGGTGGTCGTCCCGCTCCTCTCCCGGCGGCCGAAGCTGAGCGACCGGGAGGTCGCGTACATGAAGCGGCTCCTGGCCCTGTACCAGAAGCAGGCGGCGGTCGGCGGGGACACCGAGGCCGCCCGGGTGGCGGCCGCCCGAGCCTTGGTCCGGACCGCCCGGATTCACACCCTCGTGGACGGCGGCCTGGGGGCGGAAGGGACACTCCGCCGGGCCGCCGACTTGTACCGGGGGCTGGCCACCGACTTCCCCGCCGCCCCGCTCTACCGCCGGGAGTGGGCCGCCTGCCTCTACCGGATCGGGGAGGTCCGAGCCGGGATGGGGGCGTTCCGGGAACACGAGGACTTTTGGCGGGTCGCGCGGGACATCCAGGAGGGGCTGGTGGCCGACCGGCCGGACATCCCGCTGTACCGATGGGACTTGGCCAACACCCTGACCAAACTGGGAGAACTCGAGGAGTCCCGGAAGAACTGGGCGGGGGCCGAGGCCGCCCACCGGGCCGCCCTGGCGCTCCTGGACCCGCTCGCCCTCCGGCCGACCCCGGAGCCCGACTACCGCGGGCTGGCCGACGAGGTCCCGTCCCCCGGTGACTATCGGCGGTCGCTGGCCAACGGCCACCGGAACCTGGCCCGGGTGCTCGAGCAGACCGGCCGGCCGGCGGACGCCGAGGCGGCCCTCCGGGTCGCCGTCGGCCTCCACGAGGGGTTGGTCGCCGAGGACCCGGCGGACCCGCGGTTCCGGGCCGACCGGTCGGACACGTCCTGGGACCTCGGGCGGCTCCTGTTCGCCGCCCGGCCGGACGAGGCCACCGCCCTGATCACCCGGGCGGCGGCCGACAACGACGCCCTGGTCCGGGACTTCCCGGCGTTCGCCCGGCTCCGGACGGACTACTACTTCCGGTACGTCGGGCTGGCCGTGCTCGCCGACAAGCGGGGCGACCCGGGGGCCGCCCTGGCCTGGCTCGACCGGGCCGTCGCCGCCGCGGAGTCCGAGGATGCCCGAATCCAGAGAAACCCGACCCCGACCAACCCGGCCTCCCCGAGCGCCCCCGTCCTCCTGCCATCGGGCATGGCTACCCGGTGGGCCGGCAACGCGGACGCCGTCCGGGACGCCTACACGTGGCGGGGGCGGGCTTACCTCCGGGCCGGCCGGTTCCGGGACGCGGTCGCCGACTTCGACCGCGCGATCGCGGGGGCCGTCTGGCCGGGCTGGGTGCCTCAACTCCGTGCGATGAAGGCGATCGCCCTGGCCCGGGCCGGGGACCTGCCGGCCGCCGAGGCCGAGGCGGCCGCCGCGGCGGCCGACGCGGGTCCGAACAGCGCGGACCGTCCGAACACCCTGTACAACGCCGGGTGCGTCTGGGCGGTGTCGGCGGCCAAAGCACCCGACCCGGCCGCCCGCCGGGCGGCCGCCGACCGGGCGGTCGAGCTGCTGCGGAAGGCGGCGACCGCCGGCTACTCGAACCGGGCTCACATCGAGGCCGACCCCGGCCTCGACCCGCTCCGCGGCCGGCCCGACTTCCGGGCGCTGGTCGAGTCGCTGCCGTACACCGCCCCGCCCCCGCGGCCCGCCGCCAAGTAGCGGCCGCCCGGCCCGGCGGGTAAACTACCTGCATCCCCGCGGAGGCCGGCCATGGCCCTGAAGCTGACCATCGACATCCCCGACGACCTGGCCGCGACCCTCGCCGAGCGAGCCGCGGCCGCCAACACCACCCCCGAGGCGGTCGCCGCTGCGTACGCGGTCGATCACCTCCGGATGCCAGCCGACTACGTCCGCTTCCGGCAGCGATGGGCCGGCAAGCTCGACACCGATGTCCCCGACGCCTCGGTCCGGACCGACGAGTACCTGGCCGACGAGTACCTCGACCCCCACGAGCCGAAGCCCAATGCGCCCTGACCGGTTCGTCGACACATCCGGGTGGGCGGCCTGGGCAAGGTCCCGGGACCCACACCACAAAGCCGCCCTCGACCGGGCCGATGAGACCTCCCGAGCCGGCGGTCGGCTGGTCACCACCAACTGGGTGCTGGTGGAGTTGGTTCCGTTGTTCGTCCGGATGCGGGTGAAGAAGGCCGACCAGTTCGCCTTCTTCGACGACCTCCACGCCACCCCGACGATCGAGGTCGAAGTGGTCGACCCGCCGACCGAGGCCGCCGCCTGGGCCCGGTGGCGGGCCCGGCCGGACAAGGACTGGTCGGTGGTCGACTGCGCGAGCTTCGTCGTGATGGAGCGGCGGGGCCTGACCGAGGCCGTCACCGCCGACCACCACTTCGAGCAGGCTGGGTTCGTCCGGCTCCTCAAGTAGCCCGCCCGGCCGATCTCGGAACCCCGGCCGGCGCGCAAGTTGCCCTCAAGTCCGGCGTCCCACCTGCCGGGGGCGGCCGCCCACTTCAGCCCCCGTCTCGCCCGACATCCCACACGGAGCTGCACACCATGAGGAACCTCGTCCTGGCCCTCGTCGCCGTCGGCGGGCTGGCCCTCACCGCCAGCACCGCCGACGCCGGGCCGTACCGGTACGGCGGCTACCGCGGGTTCTACGGCCGGCCGTACTCCGGCGGCTACTACGGCGGCGGGTTCAACCGCCCCTACTACGGGGGCTATTACCGGCCGTACTCCGGCGGGTTCGGCCCGGCCTGGGGCTACGGCTACCAGCCCGGGTTCAGCCTTACCGTCGGCAACGGCGGGTTCTACCCCTACGGCGGCGGGTTTTACAGCGGCGGGTACTACCCCGGGTACGGGTTCCGGCGGTGGTGAGCCGGTGCCCGGGGAGGGCGAGGCTCCCGCCGAGCCGGCGGTCGTGTGGCGATCCCGGCTCGGCGGGAGCCTCGCCCTCCCCCTTTCGCTCGCCGGTCCCGGGTCCGTGACCCGGCGCGCGTCCCTAGAATACCCGGCACCCCACGGCCGGCCCGGCCGGGTGGGGGTGCCGCAGAAGGGCGCGATGGCCGACACCTCTCCCACCCCCCAGGCCGGGCTCCCGGGAGCCCCGTCCGAGCTCCAGTTTCCGCCCGAGGTGGCCCCGGTCCCGGAGGTCGGCGGGCCGGGCACCTACACCCCCGGGTCGGGCGGCGGCCTCGCCTCCCGCACCTTCGTCGGCCTCCTGATCGCCCAGTTCTTCGCCGCGTTCAACGACCAGGCCCTGCACGCCGCGGCCATGTTCTTCGCCATCAACACCCACACCCTGTCCGAGGCGAAGGCGATCTCGCTGATGCCGATCCTGTTCTACGCCCCGTGGGCCGTCTTCTGCACCATCGCCGGGTTCCTGGCCGACCGGTACGGCAAGCGGGACTCGCTGGTCGCCTGGAAGCTGGCCGAGGTCGGGATCACCGCCCTGGCCCTGGCCGGGTTCTGGTACGGCACCCGCGGGGCCGCCTGGGGGCCGTGGGTGGTCCTGGCCACGGTCTTCCTGATGGGCACCCACTCGGCCTTCTTCGTCCCGGCCAAGTACGGGGTGATGCCGGAGGTCCTCCCGCCGGACCAACTGTCCCGGGGGAACGGGGTGCTGGAGTCGCTGTCGTTCCTGGCCGTCATCCTCGGGACGGTGTTCGGCGGGGCCCTGTCGTACCTGTACCTCGGCCGGGAGTGGGTGATCGGGCTGGTCCTGTTCGCCCTGGCGGCGGTCGGGGCGGCCGCCAGCCTGCTCATCCGGCCGGTCCCGGCGGCCAACCCCGGGCGGCCGTTCCCCCGGTACGTGTACGGCCCGCTGGCCGGCAGCCTGCGGACCCTGACCTCCACCCGGGCCCTGCGGACGGCCCTGGTCGGGCTGGCCTTCTTCACCTTCGTGGTCGCCTTCATGCGGGCCAGCGTGTACATGCTCGGGGAGGCCCAGAACCCGCGGTGGGACGAGCTGAAGACGAGCGTGGTGGTCGGGTGCGTGGCCCTCGGGATCGGGCTGGGCAGCCCGCTGGCCGGGTGGCTGTCCGGCCGCCGGATCGCCCTCGGGCTGGTCAAGTTCGGGGCGGCCGGGATGGTCCTGGCCTGCCTGGCGGCGGGCTACTTCGTCGGCCGGGTCGGCCCGCTGGTCGGGTGCATCGCGGCCATCGGGTTCTTCACCGGGTTCTACATCGTCCCGCTGTTCACCCTGCTGCAGCACGAGGCCCCGCGGGCCAGCAAGGGGGAGATGATCGCCACCAGCAACTTCGTCAACGTGACCGGGGCGATCCTGGCGTCGCTGCTCTTCTACGGGGTGGTGGAGGTGGCCGAGCGGACCGGGCTGACGCCCGCGGTGGCCGACCGGCGGGAGGTGGCGGCCGGGACGCTGCGGGCGGTCGAGCTGTACCGCGGCCGGCCGGTCCACTTCGAGGTCGTCCAGGCGGGCCCCGGGCGTGAGCCCGGGGAGCCGGAGGTGCGGGCGTTCGGGGACAAGCCGGCCGGGCCCCCGCCCCGGCTCGGCCCGAACGGCCTGCTCCGGCGGGTGTTCGGCACCCCGCGGCGGGCCGAGCCGGGGGCCGACACGATCGTCGAGGTGGCGAGGGGGGTGGAGCCGGGGCAGCCGGTGGTCGTCACCCGGTACGACCTGTCCGGGGTGACGCACTACGACGTGCGGCCGGCCGGGGCGCCGCTCGACCCGGACTACGACCAGCGGCACCTGCCCCGGTTCCTGTTCTGGGGGGCGGCCGGGATGACCCTGGTGACGCTCCTGGTCCTGTGGCGGCCGATCGACCGGCTGCGGCGGGGGTGACGAAAGCCCCACCCCCAAGCCCCCCGCTCCCGGCTCGCCAGGCTCCCGGCTCGCCAACCGGCCTCCCCCGGTGGAGGGGTCACGCCCCTACCGCAACGACTCCAGGATTTCCATCCGCATCGCGGAGAGGGCCGGGACCAGCCCGCCGAGCCGGCCCATCACCAGGGTGAACAGCATCCCGGCGGCCAGCGTCTGGTAGTCCACCACCATCTTCAGGGACACGCTCTTGCCCCCGCCCTGGCCGCCGGACAGGGTGCTGGACGCCTCGAACCCGTTGGCCAGGTAGCCCAGGCCGCACCCCACCACCCCGCCGACGAAGGCGATGGCCAGCGACTCCAGCATGAACGAGATGAGCAACTGCCACCGCTTGAACCCGAGGATGCGGAGGACCCCGACCTCCTTGATCCGGGCGGCGATCGACGCGAACATCGTGTTCATCACCCCGAACACCCCGCCCACGGCCATCACCACCGCCAGGAACACGATGTACGTCAGGAACGTCTCGTTCGTCTTGGTCAGCTCGGCGTAGTACGCCGGCTCGCTGTACGCCTTCACCTTGGCCTGGTCGTACCGGTTCTGGAGGTGGTAGGCCATCGCCCGGCTGGCGGCCGTGGTGTTGTCGGCCATCCGCAGCACCAGGGTGGTGTACTTGTTCCCCTTCCCGCTCGCCTGGACGACCGGGTTGTTGGTGGCCGCGCACCACACCTCCGACCCGAACGTCGTCCCCTCGGTCTTCATCACCCCGAGGACCACCCAGTCGGCGTCCCCCAGCCGGAACGTGTCCCCCGGCCCGAGCCGGGACTTGCCGGCGTCCGGCCCGAGGGTCCCGGCCGCCCCCCCGCCGATCACGCACGGGATCAGCTTCGGGTTGTCCTGGTTGATCCCGTCCTCGGCGAACCACTTCCCGCCGGGTTGTAGCTCGATGTTGTGGACGGCCGCGGCCACCGCCGGGCTCTTCAGCGCCCGGACCTGGAGGAACCGCCTTTTGGCCGGCTCCCCCTCGGCCACCGGGACCGGCTGGTTCATCACCAGGTACGTCTCGAAGCTGGCCAGCCGGACCGTCCCCGGCGGCTCCTTCTCCTTCGGGGTGCCGGCCGGGACCTCGGCCAGCCGGCCGTCCGGCCCGACCACCCCCCGGGCCACCCCGGCCGGGGCCATCGCCCGGCTCTTCTCGTCCTCGGTGACGACCACCTGGGCGACGTTGCTCACGTCCCCGTACCCGAGGTTGCTGAACAGCTCGTCGGTCGCCCCGTCGCCCAGGACCAGGACGTTCCCCGGCACCCCGGTCGACTCGTTCAGCTTGTACATCCCGTTGACGAACGCCAGCAGGACGACCACCACCGCCACGACGACGGTGAACGCCACCGCGGTCAGGGCGGTGTCCCGCCGGCGGACCCACAGGTAGCGGAAGTTGTAGGCCAGCGGGACCCGGCCGATGAGCAACAGCAGGACCAGGTCGGTGGCGTAGACGAACAGGAAGACGAACGGCCAGTGCTCGACCATCGCCGGCGGCAGGAGGGTCCAGAACGGCACCCCGGCCCACGCCCTCCGGTCCGGGTCGAGCATCACCCGCAGGTACAGCGACTTGTCCTGGCGGGCCTCGATCTCCCGGTCCGCCTCGGCCAGCCGGGCGGCCGCCTCCTCCCGGTCGAGCGGCTTCTGGTTCTCCCGGTTGGCCTGCCCCTGGAGGACGGCCCGCTTCTCCAGCAGGTCCTTCGGCGGGACCCACGTCTCCCCCGGCGGCAGGTCCTTCGGCTCCTGCTCGGCGTACAGCTTGCTCACCCCCGGCAGGGCCTCGGCCAGCTCGACCGCCGAGTACCCGAGGACCTTCTTGGCCAGCGTCCCGAGCTGCCCGCCGGTCGGGAGCGGGAGCTGGCCGACCAGCTCGATCGCCGACGCCAACAGGGCGACCAGGACCACCAGCCCGGCCAGGACGGCGAACACCCGGCGGGCGGTCCGCCCGACCCACGACCGGGGCCGGCGGACGGTCTCGGTCAGGACCGCCTCGTTCGGGGCGACCGCCGGCAGGGCCACCAGCAGGGCCGCCAGCGGCAGGAGCGAGAAGCCGATGACGAACAGGGTGCCGATGAGCCGCCAGAGGGCCCGGCCGAACGCCACCCGCCGCTTGACGGCCCGGTCGAACACCCCGAGCCGGTCCGGGACGCGGGGGAACGACCGGTAGAACAGGAAGTCGAGGACGAGGATGACGAAGAGCTGGTTCTGGAGGACGGCCAGGGCGCCGCGGAAGACCATCCCGCCGACCACCGCCCCGGTCATCGGGCTGAGCTTGGGCGGCTCGGGGGCCCCGGGGAACCCGTTGACCGCCATGTTCATCGCCGCCCCGGCCAGCGTCAGGAGCCAGAACCCGGCCAGGGCGAACAGGACCAGGGCGGCCCCGGCCCCGGGCACCCGCCCGTCGCGGGGCCCCAGCAGCGGCCGGAACGGCCGGAGGAGGAGCAGCGGGACGAGCAGCCCGGCGACCGCCTGGACGAGGGCGTAGAGTGGGTTCGGCCGGCGGTCGGCCGGGTCGGCGGCGGCCGAGGCGAGCCGGGGAACGAGGGTGGCGGTCGGTGCGGACATCGGGGGTCCTGGCGGTTCGGCGAGCGGCTCGGTGTCCGCCGGCCGGCGGACGGGTTCCGTCTTCGGCCCGGAGGGCCGTTTCCGTCAGCCCGGGCCGCAGGCCCGGGAGTACACGTCCCGCAAAAACCCCGGCCCTGTCGGGGCCGTTCCCGCGGGCCGAAACTCTACCCCGGAACGGCCCCGACAGGGTCGCGGCCGTTTGGTCGCCACCACCCGGCCCTCCGGGCCGGGCTGACGGAAACGGCCCTCCGGGCCGAAGACCGCCCGCGGCCCGGCGGCCGACGGGCCGCTTGCCCGGTCACGCCACCTTGGCGAACACCTCGGCGACCCTCACGTTCTTGGCCGACAGGGCCGGGCCGATGCTCCCCAGGACCGACACCACCGTCCCCAGGAGCGGCCCGTACACCAGGGCCTGCCACGGGACGACGAACGCCCCGAAGAACGCCACCTGGACCTTCAGGCTGCCGATCATGAACCACGACAGGGTGGCCGCCATCCCGCCGGCCAACAGCCCGACCAGGACCGCCTCGCCCAGGACCAGGACCATCACGTGCCGGGGCTGGAACCCGAGGACCTTGAGGACGGCCATCTCGGTCCGCCGCTCCCGCACCCCGATCGAGATGGCGTTGGCGATGACCAGGCACATGATCCCGACCATGGCCGGGGCCATGATGTACTTCATCCCGAAGAAGATGTCCTTGTAGGCGTCCATCCAGCTCCCGATCCCGCTGGACGCCGTCTCCAGCTTGAGCGGCGGGTTGTTGAAGTTCTGGGGGTCGCCGACCAGGGCGTTGAGCCGCTCGAACGCGGCCTTGTTCGGCAGCCGGACCCAGATCAGGTTGACGGCCTTGTCCTGCATCAGGTAGTCGGCCGGCTTCTGCCTCAGCAGGTCCCGGAGGTAGGCCGAGTTCATGAACCCGACGCCCTCGTACTTCCCCTCCGGCAGGCTGCCGATGATGTCGAACTCGAGGACCGTGTCCGGGTAGTTGATCCCGTACAGCTTGATCCGCTGGCCGACCTTCAGGTTCATCTTCTTCAGCTTGCCCTCGCTCACGATGATGGCCTGCTTGTTCGCCTCCATCGCGGCGACGCCCCGGTCGAGCTGCTCCTTCTCCGACCCGGTCAGGTCGTCCAGCCCGTCCATCATGGTGGTGATCTTCGACGGCTCGGAACAGAACATCGGGAGGGCGTTCTCCGGCCGGGGGCTCGACCGGTCGGTGGTCCCGAACACGAACGACCAGCTCATCAGGTCGGCGTCCCCGCTGACCGGCCGCATGTCCGGCGGCAGCTCCTCCCGGACCAGCCGCTTGAACCGGTCGTAGTACCCGGGCGGCATCTGGCTGGGGATCAGGGTCTTGTGGGTGGCGATGGCCTTGAAGTTCGCCTCCTTCTCCCGGGTCACGTTCCCGATGAACGACAGGATGGTGTACAGGAACACGAGCTTGACGGTCAGCACGAACAGGGCGAGGTACGTCAGGGAGGTCCGCAGGGGGCTGCGGCGGAGGCCGCGGAACATGATGAGCACGAGCTTGGCGGCGAACGACCCGGTGGCCGCGGCGGCCGCCCGGGCGGCCTGCTCGACGGCGAACAGGACGAGGAAGAAGACCGGCAGGGTGGCCACCCCGACGGCCAGGGCCCCGGCGATGATGACCCCCAGCGCCCCGAGCAGGTAGACCGAGAGCATGAACATGGACGGGTCGAACCCGACCGGGCCCATCTCGGACGGCATCCCCATCATCGGCGAGACTCCGCGGTCGGGTCCGTGTAGTAGTAGTAGGGTGTGTCGGGCGGCCCGTCCGCGGGCCGCGACGACGCACCGCCCCGCCCCGGTGCGTCATCGCCGGCCCGGAGGCCGGCTCGACACACCCTACGGGCTAATGCGCCATCACCGGCTCCGCCCCCGTGTCGAGGACGAGCTGGCCCTTCTCCAGGTGCAGGACGCGCTGGGCCCGGGCGGCCGCCTTCGGGTCGTGGGTGACCATGATGATGGTCTTCCCCAGTTGCGACCGCAGGACCTCCATCAGCCGGAGGATTTCGTCCGCGCTCTTGGTGTCCAGGTCCCCGGTCGGCTCGTCGGCCACGATCAGGGTGGGGTCGGTGAC
>JAIEQN010000023.1 GCA_019747685.1 Gemmataceae bacterium | reverse complement strand
GGCACTGGGCCGCGTTCACCGGGCTGATGCTCACCCGGGTGAGGGGGTTGGCCGACCCAGGTTCATAACAGGCTCTAGCGGTCGGCGGTTGACGCTGGGCCGGTTGGCGCAGCGCCAGCCAGCGCGACCGGTGGCAGTCGTTCCCCCTGGCCGTGGCTCGGGGGGCGGACGGGGCCGCCCTGTACGTCCCCCGGGCGGGCCGGACCTGGCCGGCCTGCCCGAGGCGCTCGGCGTGACCTACTCCGGCTTCCTGGCCCACGCGGCGTTCGCCGCCCTGCCCACGCCCCGCGACGAGCTGGTCGCCCGGGTGGTGCTGGCGGACGGCCGCCGGATGCACGGCGATTTCGGAATCGCTGGCGGCCGCTGGGCGTTCATCTACCGCTGCGACACGTACGACGAGCGGAAGCTGACCGTCGGGCGCTCCGGGATCGCGCCGGCCCTCTTCCGGGCGGGCCTCGACGAGCTGGGCGGACTCCTGGCGTCCGACCGGTCCGCCGGCTGTGACCCGCCGCTCGACAAGTTCCGCTACCGCGTCGGCAGGCGCTTCAAGGCGTGAGCCGACGCCTGAACGCGGGCGAGGGCGAGCCGCCTACCCGACGTACACCCCGTCCTGCTGGCCGTCGAACGGCTGGAACTCGCCCGTCCCCTGCGGGGTGCCGCCCGGGTTGAGCGACCGGCCGGTGTAGGTGGCCACCTTCGCTCCCGCCCCCGTCACCAGGTCGGCCCGGTGGTCGTCCATCAGGTTTTTGGCCGCCACCCGGACCCCGCCGCGGTCGGCCGGGTCGCCGGCCATGAAGTCGGCCAGGACCGTCTCGCCCCGGCCCTTCACCAGGTCTTTCCCGGACAGCGCCCGGACCCGCGGCCCCCCGCCCGGCCCGGCCCCGAACGCCAGGTCGGCGAACCCGTCCCCGTCGAAGTCCCCGGCTGTCACGTATGCCCCGTTCTGGAGGGCCGGCTCGAAGGCGAAGAAGTCGCCGACCAGGCGGCGGGCGAACGCCCCGCCGGACCGGCTGGCCCCGTCCCAGACCGCCACCCGCGGGCCGCCCCCGGCCCCGGCCGCGACGATCAGGTCCCCGACCCCGTCGTCGTTCACGTCGCCGGCGGCCGCCCGGGCGCCGCCGCGGAAGTCCGAATCGGCAATCCCGAAGAAGTCGGCCGTCGGGGTCAGCCCCGACGCGCCGGCCGCGAACACCCGGACCCGCGGGCCGCCCCCCACGTCCGGGGTGACGATGACCTCGGCCTTCCCGTCCCCGTCCAGGTCCCCGGCCGCCACATTCACCCCCCCGGTGAAGGCCGGCTCGAAGGCGAAGAAGTCGGCAACCGTTGCCCCGGTCTTGCCGTCCACCACTTTTACCCGGGGGCTCCCGCCGGGGCCGGCCCCGGCAATAAAGTCCTCCACGTTGTCCCCGTTCACGTCCCCGGTTGCCACACGCACTTGGCCGGTGAACCCGGGGAAGAAGGTGATGGCTTCGGACGGGGCGAGCTTCCCCTCCCCGCCGGTGAGTACCCGGGCGAGCCCGCCGGCCCCGCCCGCCAGAGCCGGTGCCGGCGGGGCCGGCGGGTCGCCGTCGAAGGCGAAGTACTCGGCCGGGGGGGCGGGGAACCCGGCGGTGTTGAACACCCGGGTCATCCCGACCGGGGCCCCGTTGAACCCGTCGAGCATCATGTTCGACGTGTGGTGCGGGAAGTGGCAGTGGAAGATCCAGTTCCCCGGCTGGTCGAACGTGAACTCGACGTCCACGAACTCGCCCGGGGCGACGTTCACCGTCGTCTCGGTGACCGGCGGGGACGGGTGGCCGTTCCGGGCCACCTCGGTGATGTCCGCCCCGTGCAGGTGCATCGCGTGGGACAGGTTCGAGGCGTTGTACAGCCGGATGCGGATGCGGTCGCCGACGTTCACGGTGATCGGCCCGCCAGACGCCTCGCCGGTTTTCCCGTTGATGGTCGAGAACGGGAACTCCCCGCCCGGCGGGAACGGGTTCACCAGCGCCCCCTCGCCCGGCGGGGTGAACTGCTGGAGGGTCATGGCGAAGTCCCGGTCCACCCGCTGCTCGGCCGGCACGTCCCGGGGCTGGATAATGAAGAACCCGTCCAGCCCCCGCAGCTCCTGGACGGCGCTCTTGGTGTGCGAGTGGTAGGCGAACGTGCCGGCGTGCCCGGGGGTGAACTCGTAGGTGAACGTCTCGCCCGGCTGGATGGGGTTCGGCTGGCTGATGCCGGCGACCCCGTCGTCCTCGTTCGGCTGGTGCATCCCGTGGAAGTGAATCGTGGTCGGCTCGGGCAGCCGGTTGGTGATGGTGACACGGACCGCCTCCCCCTCGTTGGCGATGAGGGTCGGGCCGGGGGTGGAGTTGTTGTACCCCCACACCTGGGCGGTCTTGATCGGGAAGTTGGCGATCTGCTGGGTGAACTGGCTGGCGGTCAGCTCGAACGACCGGGTGTTCCCGACCAGGGTGCCGGTGAGGGTCGGCACGCTCGGGGTCTCCGGGAGGACAGGGGCCGCGGGCTGGTCCCGCCGTTCCAAGTCGTCGAGGCGGGGGCGGAAGGCTCGGGATCGGGTGCGAGTCATGGTGATTCTCGTGGTGGGATAACGTGTGATCGGTCAACAGGCCCCGGGTACCGGGGCCACGGGCATGGGGGTGCAAGGCCAGCCGTCCGGCGAACTGGCAGCCGCGGATTAACGGACACTGGTTTCCGGTCCGACGACGATACTGCCGGCAACGGTGGCTTGGGCAAACGGGCGCGCGGGTCCGGGAACCCTGGCTCCCGGACGGACCGAAAGTCACTTCGCGGGCCGGGTCGGCTGAACGAACCGGCTCCGCGGATGTTCCGCGGAGCCGGACCTCTCGAACTGGGACACGGAAGACGCGGGCTCGCCGGTCAGGCGGCCCCAGCCACCTGGCGGCACTCCTCGGCACAACGGCGGCACGCCTCGGCGCACCGCTGGCAGTGGTCATGCTTGTGCTTGGCGCACTCGGCCCCGCACGCCTCGCAGACCACGGCGCAGACCCGGCAGATTTCGGCCGCGAACCGGGACCCCCGGCTCATGAACGCGGCGGCGAGGAAGCAGACGGCGGCGCAGTCCCGGTCCAGCCGGATGCACTCGGCCATCATCTTGACATCGGCCTCGCGGAGGCAGGCGTCCGCGCAGTGCTCGCACTCCTGGGCGCACCGCACGCACGCTTCGATACACGACTGGTGTCCCTGGTGAGCCACGGTACTCTCCTCTCGGTGGTAGACCCCACATGCCCGCCAGCCGGTGGTTCTCCTCAACCCCGCAAATTCCGCGCCTTATTGCTTCCCAGACTGCCCACCTCGCCAGTCCACCGACTCCGACCGGTGTGCCGGTGCCGGCGGGTGTTCGGGGCGGTCATCCCGGCCGACACCGGGCGATCCGCAGCAGGGCGTGGTGGTCTTGGCCGAACGTGCAGAGCCCGTCGCAGTGGGTGTGGAGGTCCGAGAACAGAAGGTATCGGACGCGGGCCTCGCCCAAATCGGCGAACGCCGGCCGGCAGAGTTGGGCCTGGATCTCCCGCTCCCGCCCGTCCGGGGCGACGAGGTACAGGTGGGTGGCCTGGTCCGGCACGGACCGGGCCAGGTCTACGAGCCGCAAGATGCCCGAGTAGATCGACGTGCTCTTCTCCACCTCGAAAGCGGCCACCACCTGCCCGGCCCCCGGGGTCAGCCACAGCACGTCGATGAGCGACACCGTCTGGGCCACCTCGTCCGGCAGCCCGAGGTCCGGGAGCCGCCCGACGGTCATGGCGGCGAGCGGCGTCCCGTCCCACACCCGGCCGCGGTCGTTCGCCGCTACGTGGACGTCGTACTTGAGCGCCCGGCCGACCCGGGCCAGGGCCGCCTGCACCCGGAGGTGGTCGTTCTCCTCCCGCCGGTCCTCCTCGACCTCCTGGTGCCGCTTCCGGACGGCCTTCTCTGCCTCCGCGCGGTGCGCCGCGAGGTCCTCGGCCGCCGCCCCGCCGACCACCAGCCGGCCGACCCCGGCCTCGAATAGGAGGCCGGCGAACGCCCCGAGGTCCGTAGACAGGGGCGGGGACAGGCCGGCGTTCGCCCGCCGGACCGCCTCCCGCATCTCCAGGTAAGCCGTCCAGGAGCCGAGCTTCTTCTTGTCCCCGAACACCGCGTTGAACCCCCGCAGGATGGCGGTGTTGAACGGCGGAAACAGGGTCGGGTGCAGGAAGTACAGGACGTTCGCCGCCGCCGGCCCGAGTCCCTTGATCCGGCGGCGGTCGAGGTCGATCACCAGTTCGAGGAGTTTGGCCTCGTCGGCCGTCCGCAGGCAGCCGTCGAGGAAGTCGGCGAACGCCCGCTTGTGGCCGTCGTCCTCGTAGATATCGGGGATGCGGAGCTTGGGCTTCCAGTAGAAGGCGTGGGCGGCCCCCTGGAACACCTGCTTCTGCTCCGTCACCGACTCCAGCACCGTCTCCAGCGGCGATCCCTTGTAGTCGTTGCCGAACGTCCCGGCCCGTACCGCCCGCACCACCTCCTGCACCCCGCGGCGGATGGACCGGAATGCCTTCAGCCGGTTCCCGTCATGGAGGAACCAGGTGTGGTAGACCGACTCGGGGTCCTGGCGGTAGCGGGCGGCGAGGGCGGCGAGGTCGGACACGGCGGCTCCTCTAGTTGCGATCAGGTCATCGTGGGCGGGCGGCCGCCGGCGGTCAACATTCCCTGCGGATAAACTCCGTAGGGCTTCATTTATACCCCCTGGGGGTATATAATGGAATCGTGAGCACTTCCCCATAGGGTGAGTCATGGATGTGGACACGAAGACGCGGGTTTCGACGCGGGTGAAGCGGATCGCCGGCCAGGTGGCCGGGGTCGAGCGGATGCTCGCCGAGGACCGCTACTGCGTGGACGTGCTCCACCAGATCGCCGCCATCCGTTCGGCACTCCATGCGGTGGGGGCGGAACTCATCACCGCCCACCTGGAGTCGTGCGTCGCCGGCCACGGCACCGGCAGCGAGCACCCGTGCGCCAAACCGATGAGGCGAGACGAGCTGCTCGCCGAGGTGCGGGCCGTCCTGTCCCAGTTCTTGAAGTGAACCCATAGCGCGGAGGACCGAACATGGAAACCACCACCGTCACCGCCAGCGGAATCGTCTGCGGCGGGTGCGCAAACGCCGTCAAGTCGGCGGTGTCGGCCGTGCCCGGCGTCGCGGCCGTCGAGGTCGCCGTCCCGGAGAAGCGGGTCACCGTCACCCACGACGGGCGGGTGACGAAGGCCGCCATCGAGGGCGCGCTCAAGAAGGCCGGGTTTCAACCGGCGTAGGAGGACGCGATGAGCGCCACATCTGCTACACCCGTCAGTCGGGTGGACCTGCCGGTCGTCGGGATGCACTGCGCGGCCTGCGCCGTCCGCATCGAGGGGGCGCTCGGGCAGGCCCCGGGGGTGTCGAAGGCGGCGGTCAACTTCGCCACCGGCCGGGCCACGGTCGAGTACGACCCGACATCGACCGCCCCGCCCGCCCTCCGGGACGTGGTCCGCGGGGCCGGGTACGACGCGGTGCTGCCGCCAGCCGGGCACCACGCCGGTGGGGTTTCGGACGCCGAAGAAGCGGCGCGCGAGGCCGACTACCGGCGGACCCGGCTGAAGTTCGCCGTAGCCGCCGCCCTCACCCTCCCCGTCGCTGTCCTTGGGATGGGCGGGCACCTGGTCCCGTCGCTCGCCCCGGTCTTCCTCTTCCCCGGCCGGGCGTGGGTGGAACTCGCGCTCGCCACCCCGGTCCTGTTCTGGGCCGGGCGGGAGTTCTTCACCGGAGCGTGGGCCGCGGCCCGGCACCGGGCCGCGGACATGAATACGCTCGTCGCCATCGGCACCCTCGCCGCCTACGCCTACAGCGTGGTGGCGACCCCGGCCCCGGAGTGGTTCGTGGTGGGTGCCAGCACCGACCACGTCGGGCACGGCGATGTCACACCCGTCGGCGTGTACTACGAGGTGGCCGCGGTCATCGTCACCCTCATCCTCTTCGGCCGGCTCCTCGAAGCCCGGGCGCGGAGCCGCACCGGCGGGGCGATCCGGGCGCTCATGGGCCTCTCGCCGAAGACCGCCCGCGTCGAGCGGGACGGGGCGGAAGTCGACGTGCCCCTCGCCGAAGTCCGGGTCGGCGACGTGTTGCGGGTGCGGCCGGGGGAGAAGGTGCCGGTGGACGGCACGGTCCTCGACGGCACCTCGGCGGTGGACGAGTCGATGCTCACCGGCGAGCCGCTGCCGGTGACGAAGGCCCCCGGCGACCCGGTCATCGGGGCGACGGTGAATACGACCGGGTCGTTCCGGGTGACGGCCACCAAGGTCGGGGCCGACACCGTCCTCCAGCAGATCGTCCGGCTGGTGCGGGAGGCCCAGGGGTCGAAGGCCCCGATCCAGAAGCTCGCCGACACCGTCTCCGGCTACTTCGTCCCGGCGGTGCTCTGCCTCGCGGTCCTCACCTTCGTCGCGTGGTTCAACCTGACCCCGCCGGGGTCGCGGCTCACATTCGCACTGCTGACGTTCGTCTCGGTCCTCATCATCGCCTGCCCGTGTGCCCTCGGCCTGGCGACACCAACGGCCGTCATGGTCGGCACCGGGCGGGGGGCGCAGGCGGGGATCCTGATCAAGGGCGGCGAGCCGCTCGAAGCGGCCGGCCGGCTCACCACCGTGGTCCTGGACAAGACCGGGACGGTGACGGAAGGGAAACCCGCGGTGACGGAGGTCGTGGTGGCCGGACTGGGCGAGGCGGAGGTGGTGCGGTTCGCGGCGGCGGCCGAACAAGGGTCGGAACACCCGCTCGCCCGCGCGGTGATCGCCGCGGCCCAGGGTCGCGGCCTTGCCGTGCCGCAAGCCACCGCGTTCGAGGCCGTGCCCGGTCACGGGCTGACGGCCACGGTCGAGGGCCGGACGGTCCTGGTCGGGAACGCCCGGCTGCTCCAGTCCCGCGGTGTGGCGTTTGACGCTACGGCCGCCGAGCGGACGGCCGCCGCGGGACGGACGACGCTCCTGGTCGCCGTGGACGGAACATTTGCGGGCTTGCTCGCGGTCTCCGACCCGGTGAAGGCGACCTCGAAAGCGGCCGTCGAACGTCTGCACGCGATGGGCTTACAGGTCGTCCTCCTGACCGGCGACAACCGCGGCACCGCCGAGGCCGTCGCCCGCGAAGTCGGCATCGACCGGGTGCTGGCCGACGTGCTCCCAGACGGGAAGGCGGCGGAAGTGAAGAAACTCCGAGACGCCGGGGAGGTGGTGGCGATGGTCGGCGACGGCATCAACGACGCCCCGGCGCTGGCGGCGGCCGACGTGGGGGTCGCGATGGGGACCGGGACGGACGTGGCCATCGAGGCGGCGGACGTCACGCTCGTGAAGGGCGACCTGTCCGGCGTGGCGGCCTCCATCGAGTTGTCCCGGGCGACCATGCGGACGATCCGCCAGAACCTGTTCTTCGCGTTCGCCTACAACGTGCTCGGCATCCCGGTCGCGGCCGGCGTGCTGTACCCGCTCACCGGCTGGCTCCTGAGTCCGATCCTGGCGTCGGCGGCGATGGCCCTGTCGTCGGTGAGCGTCGTCACGAACGCGCTGCGGCTCGGCCGGCTCGACCTGCGGAGGGGGAGTTAGCATGGACACCGCGCAGATCGCAGTCACCGCCGGCGGGGTGGCCCTGGTCGGGTTCATCCTGTGGTTCTTCTTCGGCCCCCGCGGGGCGACCGCGGCGCGGCCGGCCGAGTCCGGGGTGCAGGAGGTGGAGGTGGTCGTCCAGGGCGGGTACACTCCGGACCGGATCGAGGTGCGGCAGGGCCGCCCGGTCCGCCTCTCGTTCCTCCGGAGGGAGTCGAACCCCTGCACCGAGCAGGTCGTCCTCGGCGACTTCGGCATCGCCCGGACACTTCCCCAAGGCGAGCGGGTGCCGGTCGAGTTCACCCCGGAGAAGGCCGGCGAGTTCCCCTTCCACTGCTCGATGAACATGGTACGGGGGACGCTTGTGGTCAAGCCGGCGTGACCCGTATGCCCGCCGGTGGTAGAACGGGGGCGGCCGGGCAACGGTCAGCCGAGCGGGGGCAAGGCATGGCGAAAGGCCGCGAGAGCGGGATGCCGGACGCGGGTTCCTGGGGCACCTTCTTCAACCCGGAGTGCATCGTCGGCCGGCTCGACTGCGCGGGGCATCTCGACGTGGTCGAGTTCGGGTGCGGCTACGGGCTGTTCACCGTCCCGGCCGCGCGGGCGGTGACCGGCACCGTCTACGCCCTCGACATCGACCCGGACATGGTGGCCGCGACGGCCGCCCTGGCCGCCCGGAACGGGCTGTCCAACGTGCGGGCCGAGGAGCGTGACTTCCTCGCCCACGGCTCCGGGCGGCCGGACGCGAGCGCCGGCTACGCCATGCTGTTCAACATCCTCCACGTCGAAGAGCCGGTCTCGCTCCTCCGCGAAGCCTACCGGACACTGGCCCCCGGCGGCCGGGCCGGGGTCATCCACTGGAAGCACGACCCGGCCACGCCCCGCGGCCCGTCGCTCGCCATCCGCCCGACGGCCGAGCAATGCCGCACGTGGGCGGAGTCGGCCGGCCTGCGGTTCCTGCGCGGGGAGGATTTGTGCTGCTGTTCATGGCACTGGGGGATGGTGTTGGAGCGGCCGAGCAGTTAGTCCGCCGCTCCGCCAACCGGTTCGAGGGGTCAGGCCGCTTGACGGCCTCCCAAAAGCCGTAGGGCGTTTGCCACCACCAGCAGCGTCGCCCCGGAGTCGGCGGCGACCGCCGCCCACATGGACGAGTAGCCGGCGAGAGTGAGGACGACAAACACCGCCTTCACCGCGATGGCGAAGGCGATGTTCTGCCGGATGATCCCGAGCGCCCGCCGGGAGTGACGGACGAGCCAGGGGAGCTTGGCGAGGTCGTCCGCCATGAGGGCGATGTCGGCCGTCTCGATGGCGGCGTCGGTGCCGATGGCCCCCATCGCCAGGCCGACGGTCGCCCGGCCCATCGCCGGGGCGTCGTTCACACCGTCGCCGATCATGGCCACCGCCCCGTACTTCCCGACCAGCGCCTCCACCTTCGTCACCTTGTCGGCCGGGAGCAGCTCGGCGTACACCTCGTCCACGCCGGTCTGCCGGGCGACGGCCGCGGCCGTCCCGCGGTTGTCACCGGTCAGCATGACGATGTGTTCGATCCCGGCGGCCCGGAGGTCCGCGACGGCCTGCCGGGCCTCCGGCCGGACCGTGTCGGCGAGCGCGAGGAACCCGCAGACGTGGCGGTCGTTGCCCACGACCACGACCGCCCGGCCGGCGACCGAGAGCGCCTCCAGCCGGGCGTGCACGTCGGGCGTCTCCTGGCCCCGCTCCTCCAGGTAGCGGTGCGACCCGAGCCAGTACTCCGTCCCCCGGACCCGTCCCGCGGCACCCTTCCCGGGGAGGATGCGGAAGTCCTCGGCCGGGGGGACCGTGACACCCTTCGCCTCCGCGTGGGCGAGGACGGCGCGGGCGAGGGGGTGGCTGCTCTGGGCTTCGAGCGCGGCCGCGCGCTCCAGGAGTTCTTCCGCCGTGTGGCCGTTCATCGGGACCACCTCGACGACGTCCGGCTTGCCGAGCGTGAGCGTCCCCGTCTTGTCCATCGCGATCGCCTTGAGGCGGGCCGGGGCCTCGACGTACACCCCGCCCTTGATCAGGACTCCGTTTCTCGCGGCCGCGGCGAGGGCCGCGACGATGCTCACCGGGGTGGAGATGACGAGCGCGCACGGGCAGGCGATGACCAGCAACACGAGCGCCCGGTAGAGCCACTCCCCCCACGCCCCGCCGAGCAGGAGAGGGGGGACGGTCAGGACGACGAGGGCGAGGGCCATGACCGCCGGCGTGTAGTACCGGGCGAAGGTCTCGACCCACTGCTCGGACGGGGCGCGGCGGGACTGGGCTTCGCCCACCATGCGGGCGATCCGGGCGAGCGTGGTGTCGGAGACCGGCCGGGTGGACTCGACCGTGAGCGCCCCCTCGCCGTTGATGGTGCCGGCGAACACCTCGTCGCCCGGGGCTTTCGGCACCGGGACGCTCTCGCCGGTGATGGGCGACTGGTCGACGCCGCCCGCCCCGTCCACCACCTTGCCGTCGAGGGGGATGCGGTCGCCGGGCCTCACCACGAACTTCCCGCCGACCGGCACCCGGTCCGGGGGGACCGTTTCCTCGCGGCCGTCGGGGTGGAGGAGCCTCGCCTCCGGCGGGCTGAGCGCCAGAAGGGCTGCCACCGCCCGCCTCGCCCGGCCGACGCTCCAGGCTTCGAGGGCGAGCGAGAGGGCGAAGAGGAACGCCACGGCCGCGGCCTCCAGCCACTGGCCGATGGCGACCGCCCCCGCGACGGCGACGACCATGAGCAGGTTCATGTCCGGGCGGAGCCGCTTGAGGGCGACCCACGCCTTCGGGAGAACCGTCCACACGCCGGCGATGATGCTGAGCGTGTAGAGGGTGGTTGCGGTGAGCGGCGGGGCGGTGCCCTCCTCCAGGAAGGCGGCCCGGGCTCCGGCGACCGCCGCGTGCGCCGCGCCCCCGGCGAGGAGGAACCCGCCGCTCGCGGCGGTGAGCGCCGTCCGGCGGTTCCGCTCCCAGAACCCCTCGGCGGCGAGGGTGGCCTTGTCGTCCGCCCACGGCTCGGCCCGCATCCCGGTCCGGGCGACGGCGGCCTGCACCTCGGCCGGGGAAGTCGGGACACCGGCCGCGACGACCATCCTGGCGTTCAGCACGTCGAACGAGAGGTTCGCCTCGCCGCCGACCAAGGGGCCGAGTTCCCGCTTGAGGACGGCCACCTCCTCGGCGCAGTCGAGGCCGCGGACCCGGTACGCGAGCGGGGCGGGGGGGGGGGTCGGCACGGTGACGGTCCTCGGGGTCGCGCAAGTCGCCGGGCGGTCGGCGTTCGTCGAGTGGGGGGGACGTCCGGCAACCGCCCCCGCCCTAACCACCCACACCAGGAGTAACAGTCATGCGATACGGTCTGACCGGCGTGGCGGCGGTCGCGGCGTTGGCCCTCGGGGCCGGCACCGCGTCGGCCCAGCATGGGGGCCACCACGGCAGCTACGGCGGCCACCACAGAGGTTACGTGACTCCGGCCGTCGGCGGGTACTACGCCCCGCCCCCCGTCGTGCCGTACTCCCCGGGCGTCGTGATCGGCGGCGGGTTCGCGTCGCCCGGGCTGGGGTTCGGCGGTGGGTACGTCGCCCCGGCCTACGGATACGGCGGATACTTCACCCCGTCCTTCGGCCACGGCGGGTACGGCCACGGCTACGGCCACCACGGGTACGGCGGCCGCGGCTACCGCTTCGGCGGCCACCACCGGTGACCGCCCGGGAGGACCGGCGGGCGGCCCGCCGGTCCGTCGTCGGTCACTTCGCCGGCTTCTTGGTGTAGGTCCCGCCCGGCACCTGGAGCTTGCTCGGGGCCTTGTCCTCCTTCTCGACCGCCTCCCACAGGGCCTTCGGCGACGGCGTCTCGTTGACCTTGTGGGTGACCTTCAGGGTCCGGCCCTTCACGTCGTACTCGACCTTGGCGGCCCCGGGCACCTTGGCCAGCTTCTCGCCGAGCTTCTTCGCACAGCCGGCGCAGTCCATCTCCGGGACGGTCAGGGTGCTGGCCGGCGGGGGCGGCGGGTCGGCCGCCGGGCCGCGGGCGGACAGCAGGACCAGGGCGGCGGTCGCGGCCGCCAGCAGTCGGGTCGTCATCGGTCGGAACTCCGTTTCGCGGACAGGGGCCGGC
>JAIEQN010000004.1 GCA_019747685.1 Gemmataceae bacterium | reverse complement strand
CATCCCGGAAGGCCGGGACATTATCCACGACCTCACGATCGGCGATTACCGCCATCATCACCACAGCCACGCCGACCACGGTCCGGCCGTCGGCCTGCCGCCCGGCGGGCTGCCGACCGAGGAGGAGCTGAAGAAGGGCTTCCAGGGCGGGTACGGCAACCCCCAGCAGCCGCCGGCACCGGCCCGGGTCAAGCAGGAGCGGTTCCCGCTCGACCTCGCCCGACCCGGATTGTTAGACAGTCAGTTCCAGTGGGGCATGGTGATCGACCTCAACGCCTGCACGGGCTGCTCGGCGTGCGTGATCGCCTGTCAAAGTGAGAACAACATCCCGGTCGTCGGCAAGCACGAAGTGTTGCGGAACCGCGAACTCCACTGGCTCCGCATCGACCGCTACTTCACCTCATCGACCGACGACCCGCAAATCGTGTCGCAGCCGGTGGCCTGTGTCCACTGCGAGCAGGCCCCGTGCGAACAGGTCTGCCCGGTCAACGCCGCCGTCCACAGCCCGGAGGGGTTGAACCTCCAGGTGTACAACCGCTGCATCGGCACTCGGTATTGTGCCAACGCCTGCCCGTACAAGGTGAGGCGGTTCAACTGGTTCGACTTCAACAAACGTGACCAGGACGAATTACGGGTGCCGACGCCGTTCGCCGCCGGCGGGATGTCACTGACACGCAACCTCACCGCCGAGACGTTGAAGATGGGGAAGAACCCGGACGTTACCGTCCGGATGCGGGGCGTGATGGAGAAGTGTACCTACTGTGTCCAGCGGGTCGAGCGGGCCAAGTACGGGGCCAAAATCGCCGCCGCCGAGGTCGCCCAGGGCCGGCGGGCGGTCCCGACCGACGACGCCTTCCGGCCGGACGGCCCGCCGTCGGCCTACCGCAAGCCGGCCGACCCGCGGGCCGCCGGGTACGACCTCGACCGCCACGGCCGGGTTGTCGTCCCCGACGGCGGTGTGGTAACGGCCTGCCAACAGGTCTGCCCGACCGGGGCCATCGTCTTCGGCAACGTCCTCGACCCGGCCAGCCGGGTGTCGAAGCTGAAGGAACGCGACGCCGAGTACCTCCTGCTCGGCGAGCTGAACACCAAGCCGCGGACCAGCTACCTGCCGCGGGTCCGCAACCCGAACCCCGGGTTGGGTTAGAGAAGACTGGGCCGCAGATGACGCAGACTCCGGCGCAGATCGAACGCAGATCGGACAGAGCAATGGTTGATTTAATCTCGCCGGTTTTCTCTGCGTGGATTTGCGCCGGAGTCTGCGTCATCTGCGGCCCAGTCTTTGAGTCCTTAACATGACCGCGACGGCCCACGAGACGCACGAGGTCGCCGGGGCGAACGACCCGTCCCCCCGGTTCCCCAACCCCCTCCCCCGCATCCCGCTGGTGTGGGGCCCGGCCGACTTCGCGTCCCTCGACGACCAGATCGCCGGCATCACCGAGCGGCCCCAGCCGCCGTGGTGGTGGCCGGCGTTCTTGATTACGTCCGCGCTGTTATGCGGCGGCGTGCTAGCCGCGACGTATTTGATCTCGACGGGGGTGGGCGTCTGGGGGTCGAACAACCCGGTGAACTGGGCGTTCGACATCACCAACTTCGTCTTCTGGATCGGCATCGGCCACGCCGGCACCCTGATCTCGGCCATCCTGTTCCTGTTCCGCCAGCGGTGGCGGACCAGCATCAACCGGTTCGCCGAGGCGATGACCATCTTCGCCGTCCTGTGCGCGTTCGTCTACCCCGGCATCCACGTCGGCCGGTTCTGGTACGCCTGGTTCATGTTCCCGCTGCCGAACGCCAACCACATCTGGCCGAACTTCCGGTCGGCCCTGTTGTGGGACCTATTCGCGGTGAGCACGTATTTCACCATTTCGCTCATCTTCTGGTACGTCGGGCTGATCCCGGACCTGGCGACGCTGCGGGACCGCGCCAAGAGCCGCGTCCGGCAGGTGGTGTTCGGGTTCCTGGCCCTCGGCTGGCGGGGCAGCACCCGCCACTGGCGGCACTACGAGGTGGCGTACCTGATGCTCGCGGGCCTGAGCACGCCGCTCGTCCTGTCGGTCCACTCGGTCGTCAGCTTCGACTTCGCCACGTCGGTGATCCCCGGCTGGCACACCACCATCTTCCCGCCGTACTTCGTGGCCGGGGCGATCTTCGGCGGGTTCGCCATGGTGTTGCAGTGCATGATCCCGGCCCGGGCGGTGTACCGGCTGGAGAACCTCGTCACCATCAAACACATCGACGTGATGTGTAAGTTCATCCTGGCGACGGGGACCCTGGTCGGGTACGCCTACACGATGGAGCTGTTCACCGCCTGGTACTCGGGCAACCCGTATGAACTCCAAACGTTCCTCGATCGGGCGGTGACGGGCGATTACACCTGGGCGTACTGGACGATGATCTTCTGCAACGTCGTCGTCCCCCAGGCGTTCTGGTTCCGCTGGTGCCGGCAGACGCCGTGGTTCGTACTCCTCGCCGTCACGTTCGTGAACGTCGGCATGTGGTACGAACGGTTCGTCATCATCGTCCAGTCGCTGCAACACGACTTCCTGCCCGGGTCGTGGGGCCGGTTCTACCCGTCGTGGGTCGACTGGGTGCAGATGCTCGGCGACTTCGGCCTGTTCTTCACCCTCACGCTGTTGTTCATCCGGCTGCTGCCGATGATCGCCGTGGCCGAGGTCAAGGGCGTCTTACCGGAGGCCAACCCGCACCACGGCCCGCCCCCGGCCGACCGCTACCTGAAGGTGAACGGCCAGTACCCGACGGCCGACCACGCCCGGGCGGCGTCCTACGGCCCGCCGGCGGCGGCCCCGGCCGAGGTGCCGCCGGCCGCCGAGCCGGTCCCGGCGTTCGTGCCTTTGCCGGGCGGGACGGGCAGGCCGTGGGGCGTGGTGGCCGAGTTCGCCAACCCGCACGACCTGCTCGACGCGGCGCGGGCCGCCCGGGCGGCTGGCAACCGCCTCATCGACGCCTGGACGCCGTTCCCGGTCCACGGGATGATCGAGGCGATCGGTCGGCACCGCAGCCGGCTGCCGCTGTTCACCCTGGCCGGGGCACTCACCGGGCTGGCCGTCGCGGCGACGATGCAGTTCTACCTCAGCGCCTACTACTACCCGATCATCGTCGGCGGCAAGGAGTACCGGAGCTGGGAAGCGTTCACCCCGGTGTTCTTCGAGCTGACGGTGCTGTTCGCCGGGTTCTTCACCCTGTTCGCCCTCATCGGCCTGTGCGGCCTGCCCCGGCTCTTTCATCCCGTGGATAGCCACCCAACGTTCCGGCGGTCCACCCAGGGCGGGTTCCTCCTGACGGTCGAGGCCGCCGACCCGAAGTTCGACCCCGACGGCACCCGCAACTTCCTGACATCCCTCGGCGGCCGCAATGTTGCCGTGGTGGAGGCATAGCCGGTGTATTACGTCGACGCCAACGTGTTCATGAACTGGGTGCTGGGGTTAATCCTCACCACCGCTGTTCTGTTACTTATCACCACGGTGTTCCTGTCGTCGTACCGCGGTCGTCGCGGGCGGCTGATGTCGTACCTGTACATGCTCACGGCCCTGTTCGGCTGCATCGGGCTGGCGGTCGCCGCCCTCGGGTTCCGCGGCCAGCACAGTTCGGCCCGGCCGTGGCACCTCTTCCTCGACATGAAGTACCAGCCGAAGTACACCGCCCAGGGCGAGAGCCGGTTCTTCCCCGACGGCCGGGCCATGCGGCTGCCGGTCGAGGGGACTATCCCCTACGACGGGACCGACTACGCGGCCGACGCCGGGTTCCACGCCGGGCCGAAGCCCGACTTCCTGAAGGCCGACCGGCGGTACTACCTCGGCGTCGCCGACCCGACCGCGACCGAGACGAAGGACGGCGTCACCGTCCCGAAGGACCCGACCTGGGCCGGCGGGCAGATGACAGAAACGTACTTCGTCGCCCGCATCCCGGGCGAGGCGGTCGAGCGGGCCGGCGGGTGGGAGCCGCTGTTGCAGCGCGGCCGGCAGCAGTTCGACGTGCATTGTGCGGCCTGCCACGGGGCCAGCGGCCGGGGCGGCGTGGGTGCGGAAGCGTATGGGATCGTGGGGGCCTACGGGCTAACCGTCGCCCCGGCCAACCTGACCGCCGAGTTGTACCGCAGCCAGCCGGACGGCCAGCTCTACAACACCGTCGCCAACGGCAAGGGGTCGATGCCGGGGTACGGGCATCAGGTCGCGGTCCAGGACCGGTGGGCGGTCGTGGCCCACGTCCGGGTGTTGCAGTACGCCCACAACCCGCCGGGGGGCCGATGAGTACCGAGCCCAACGGCCCCGCCCCGACCTACCCGCCCGGGCTGCCGGACGACGTGGCCCCGCTCGGCGACCGGGTGGGCGGGACGGTCCGCACCCTGCTCTTCCTGTTGGTGCTGGCCGGGCTGGTCTTGGTGGTCGGGGCGGTGAACGCCCCGACCCGCCGGCAGTTCTTCTTCTCCTACCTGTTCGGCTACGTCTTCGCTCTTGATGTGTGCCTCGGGGCGTTGTTCTGGGTGCTGATCCACCACGTCGCCGACGCCGGGTGGTCGGTCGGGCTGCGGCGGGTGTACGAAAACCTCACCCGCGGACTGCTGCCTTTAGCGGTGTTATTCATCCCGGTGTTGGTCGGCATCTACACGAATAACCTGCACAACTGGTGCGCCTTCGTCGGCGGGCCGGAGCCGGAACCCGGCGCCCACGAATATCATCAGTGGTACGTCAAACACATTTACTACGCGGCCCCGTTCTTCCTCGCCCGGATGTCCCTCTACTTCGCAGTCTGGCTGGGCTACTCGGCGGCGATGCGGCGGTGGTCGCTCCGGCAGGATGTGGAAGGCGGGGCCACCCTCACCCGCCGGATGCAGTGGTGGGCACCGTCGGGTGTCCTGCTCCTCGGGCTGACCAGCACGTTCTTCGCCTTCGACCTCCTGATGAGCCTGCAATACACCTGGTTCAGCACCATCTTCGGCGTCTACTTCTGGGCCGGCGGCATCCGCGGCTCCTTGTCCGCGGCGGTGCTGCTCGTCCTCGCCCTGCGGGCCGGCGGCCACCTCCGCCGCACGATCACGATGGAGCACTTACACGACGCCGCCAAGCTGATGTTCGGGTTCACCGTCTTCTGGGCCTACATCGGCTTCAGCCAGTACTTCCTGATCTGGTACGGGAACGTTCCGGAGGAGACGCAATTCTACCTGCTCCGGCGGAACGGGGCCTGGTATCCGCTCTCCAACCTCCTCCCCATACTTTCCTTCGTGGTGCCGTTCTTCCTGCTCCTGCCGCGGGCCAACAAGCGGAACCCGGTGACACTCACCCTCGCCGCGGCGCTGATATTATTCATGCACGCCTACGACCTCTATTGGCAGGTGCTGCCGGTGTTACACCAGGACACGGTTCACCTGCACTGGCTGGACGTCGCCGCCCCGGTGTTCACGTGGGCGGTGGTGCTACTCGCCACCGTCCGCGGCTTCCAGACGGCCCCGCTCATCCCGGTCCGGGACGCCCGGCTGAACGAGACCATCGGGTACGTCAACGAAACCCCTTAGAAGCCCTGACAAAACCCTGGTTCACCCCCGGTTTTCAAGGCGATTTCGGGGTTTTGGCAGAGCTTCTTAGCAAGAGGACGGAGGACGGAGATCAGATCGACCCCCTGTCCTCTGCCTTCTGTCCTCCGTCCTCTTGGACCACCGATGGCCGACACACCACCCCCGTCCGGCGGACCGACGCAAGAGCCACGGGGCTTCCCCTTCGTCACCGCCCTGGTGGCCCTGGCCGGGCTGTTCGTGTTCGCCGGGCTGGTGCTGGTGGCGTACTACTCGCCCCACTACTTCGATGCCCCGGCCGAGCCGAAGGCCGACCCGGCGGCCAAGCTGGCCGACGTGCGGGCCAAGAACCAGGCCGTCCTCGACGGCACCGACCCGACTGCCAAGCTGTCCGTCGGCCGGGCGACGGCCGAGGTGCTGACCTTCGCCGAGAAGGCGAAGGACGACAAGAACAAAGCCGGCCGGCTGCCGTTCCCGGTCGAGCCGAAGGCGTCGCCGGCCGACGGGAAGGAGAAAAAATAGTCTGACCCGGCCGGGTTCGTCAGATCGGCTCGCATCCGTTGAATGAACGTATCGCACCCGCCCGCGGAGGGCCGCCGTGAGCCCCGCCGACTTCGCCGTCCTGCTCACCATCGTCGGGTCGATCGTCCTGTTCGGCGGGGCTGCCGTCCTGGCCCTCGGGTGGGCCTTCCGGTCCGGCCAGTTCGACAACCTCGACCGCGGTGCCCGCACCATCTTCGGCCCGGACGAGCCGGTCGGCCAACCCACCGACGCCTTCCCCGGCGGGGACCCGGGCCGATGACCAACCCGCCGCCGATGACAGCCCCCGAGCGGGAGCGGGCCGCCCGCGAGCGGGGGGCCATCGACCTCTCGTGCCGCGGCCCGGTGCTCTACCTGGCCACCAGCGGCGTGTTCTGGCTCCTGGTCGGGACGGCGCTGGCGGTCTTCACCTCGGCCAAGCTGCACACCCCGGCCCTGATGGCCCAGACCCCGTGGCTGTTCACCGGCCGGCCCCGGATGGCCCACCTCCAGGCGGTCAACCTCGGGTGGGCGTCGCTGGCCGCGATGGCCGCGGTCGTCTGGTTGACCTCCCGCCTGTGCCGGGTGCCGGTCGCCTTCCCGGCCCTCCTGTACGCCGGCGGGACCCTGTGGAACGTCGGGATGGTGCTGAACGTCGGCGGCGTCCTGGCCGGCGACGCCCGCGGGGTCGAGTGGCTGGAGGCCCCCGGGTACGCGGTCCCGTTCCTGGTCGCCGGGGTCGGGCTGGTGTCGGCCTGGACGGCCGCCACCTTCGGCCGCCGCCGCGAGCGGCACCTGTACGTCAGCCAGTGGTACATCCTGGCCGCGGTGTTCTGGTTCCCGTGGTTGTACACCGTCGCCCAGCTCATGGTCTTCGGGCTGCCCGGGCTGACCCGCCCGGCCACCGGGGTCGTCCAGCCGGTCGTCAACTGGTGGTTCGCCCACAACTTCCTCGGGCTGTGGGTCACGCCCGTCGGGCTGGCGGCGGCGTACTACATCATCCCGAAGGTGATCGGCCGGCCGGTCCACAGTTATTACCTCTCCATCATCGGGTTCTGGTCCACGGCCCTGTTCTACTCGTGGGCCGGGATGCACCACCTGATCGGAGGGCCGATCCCGGCCTGGCTGTCCACGGCCAGCGTGGTCGGCAGCATGATGATGTTCATCCCGGTCATCGCGGTGGCGATCAACCACCACATGACCATGCTCGGCAGCTTCCACCGGCTGACGTACAGCCCGGCCCTGCGGTTCACCGTGTTCGGGGCCATCACCTACACGGCGGTGAGTTTTCAAGGCTCCGTCGAGGCCCTGAAGGACTTCAGCGAGGTCGCCCACTTCACCCAGTACACGGTGGCCCACGCCCACCTCGGGCTGTACGGGTTCTACACCATGACCATGTTCGGCCTGCTGTACTACATGGTCCCCCGGCTGACCGGCCGGGAGTGGCTCAGCCCGCTGCTGATCCGCATCCATTTTTGGTGTGATGCCGTCGGCATCACCTGGTATTTCGTCGCCCTGTCGGTGGCCGGGTGGTGGCAGGGGCGGATGCTGAACGACCCCCGGGTCCCGTTCGGGGACATCACCGAGTACGTCCTCCCGTTCCTGTTCCAGCGGACCGGGGCCGGCGTCCTGATCGGGCTGGGGCACGTGGCGTTCGCCGCCCTGCTGGTGGCCAACCTGGGCGGGTGGGGCCGGCCCCGGCCCGGCGGGCCGACGTACTTCACCGGGCCGGCGGCGGTGAGGGAAGGAAGTACAACCCCTCCCCCCGGCCCCCTCCCTTCTTAGGGGAGGGGGCCGGGGGGAGGGGTTGCGGAGTCACACGGTATGGACCGCAGCCTGGTGATCTTCGTCGGTGCCCTGCTCACGTTCTCGTCGAGCTGGCTCGGGCTGATCCTCTTCCCGTACTGGCAGCTCCAGGACCAGCCGCCGTACCAGGACACGGCGGCCGGCGGCGAGGCCTACCCCCGGCCGCTCGCCGGGCAGGCCTTGGCCGGGCGGCGGGTGTACGAGGCGAACGGCTGCCTGAACTGCCACAGCCAGCAGGTCCGCAGCCAGAAGTTCGGGAACTGGTGGGAGGACGGGGTGATGCGGACCGGGGCCGACATCCGCCGCGGCTGGGGCGCCCGCCGGACCGTCTCCCGGGACTACATCTACGACCGCCCGACCATGCTCGGGACGCTGCGGACCGGGCCGGACCTGGCCAACGTCGGCACCCGGTACTCGGAGGCCTGGCACCACGTCCACCTGTTCAACCCCCGGGCCGTCAACGGCTGGAGCATCATGCCGCCGGCCCCGTTCTGGTACGCCCGGGAGAAGGTGGTCGGCGGGCAGAAGTCCGACCGGGCGCTGCGGCTCGGCCGGGAGTGGACGGTCGATCCCGGCTACCGGTGGACGCCGACCGACGACGAGTGGGCCGCCGTCGTGGCCGCCCACGGGCCGGCCCTCCGCGACGCCTTCGCGGCGACCCACCCGGGGGTCATCGACCTCGAATCGCCCTCCGGCCTGCGCCAACTGTACGCCTTCTGGCTGACCACGGAAGAGGAAGATTACCAGATCGTCCCGGCGGCCGAGGCCGACGCCCTGGTGGCCTACCTGATGGAGCTGCGGAAGGCCGAGACGCCGCTGCCGGAGGCGAAGGAATGACCGACCCGAAGCCCGACGAGGTGCGGACCGACGCCGTCCCCGAGTCCGACCGCCCCGGCCCCGGCGGCGAGGACTCGGTCATGGCCCTGCACCGGGCCGCGATGGACGTAATGAACGACCCGGTCACGCTCTCGGCCGAGGGCACCCCGGACGAGGACGAGGCCGCCCCCGGCGGGCAGGACACCGTCCAGCGGATGCAGGACATCCTGATGCGGGAGCAGGCCGAACCCCGGGACGGGTTCGAGCCGGTCCCGTTCTGGGTGGCGGTGGTCTGCGGCGGGCTGCTGCTGTGGGGCGGGTACTACCTCGGCACCAACAGCGCCGACTTCCGGGCCGACGTGGACGACACGTCCGAGTTCCGGCTGGGCGACGACCTGCGGCTGCCGGCCGGCGGCCCGGCCGCCCCCGACCCGGAGCTGAAGACGGTCGCCGAGTACGTGAAGGTCGGGGCCGAGGTCTACCGGCGGGTGTGCGTGGCCTGCCACAAGCCGGACGGGAACGGCGACCCGAGCCAGAACTACCCGCCGCTCAACGGGTCGGAGTGGGTGGCCGGGGCGGAGGCGTCGCCGGCCCGGCAGGCGCGGATCGTGCTGTACGGGCTGCACCAGCCGATCGCGGTGAAGGGGCGGCAGTTCAACGGCCAGATGCCGGCCCAGGGCGGGGTGATGAAGGACTACGAGATCGCGGCGGCGATCACCTTCGCCCGGAACTCGTGGGACAACAAGGCCGACCCGAACGACGCCAACCCGGCGGTGACGACGGCGGCGGTGAAGGCGGCCCGGGAGAAGGCCGGCAAGCGGGACCAGATGACGGCCGCCGAGTTGCAGAAACTGCCGACCGACTATTCCGACCTACCGCCGGCGGCGAACGCCCCGAAGGCGGACGGGGCACCGCCGGCGAAGGCCGAGACCGGCCCGAAGGGGTGAGGGCCAGGCGACGGCACGGGTCGGGTGGCTCGGGCCCTCCCGGCCCGGGGCTTCACCCCGGGCTATGTTGACGCGGGCCTTCAGCCCGCGGCATCGGCTTTCGCGGGCTGAAGGCCCGCGTCAACATAGCCCCGGCCAACGGCCGGGGTCCTCGTCAACCAACATCGACCCGGATTAGATATCTGTTATCATGTTCACTATCGACGGCCGGTATCAGCCTGAGCCGTCGGCCGAAGGGGGGGCGAGCATGACCGGGTCCGGCACTGCTCGGATTGGGGCGGAAGTCACGACCGGTCGACATCTTGGGTCGGCCGCAGCGACCGAGCATGACGCCCTGGGGGTGCCGACGGCTGAGATGTTTCCGCCCGAAGTTCCTGTTTGGTATCAGGTTCGGGTAGAAGACCCCGAGCAGGTAAAAACACAGGGGGGGGAGGGGGGTAGTCACGCTCCCGAACCCACCCGGATCGACGCAACCTCAACGTGCGCTTACTGCTTCGGGCCGCTAGCCGGGGCCGGGCTGCATGGCCGACCGTGGCCGGGTTTGACCGCTTCCGCCGTCTACTGCTGCTACGGCTGTCTAAGTCTCGGCGAGGCCGACCGGCAGGCGGACGCGGCCCCGGCGGGCGGGTGGAAGCTCGACGGCCTGGGGGTGCGGCTGGGGGTCGGGGTACTGGTGGCCGGTCAGGGGATGATCTTCGGGCTGGCCCTGAACCTCCACGACGACGTTCCCGAAGCGGTCCGGTGGTTCGTCCAGAACCTGCTCCTGGCCGGGACGCTGCTGGTCACGGCCCTGCTCGGCGGGCCGCTCCTGTGGGCGGCCGGGGCCGACCTCCGCCGCGGCCGGGTGACGACCGAGGCCCTGTTCGTCGTTACCCTGGTCGGGGCGCTGGCCGCGTCGCTCTGGTCCCATCTCGCCGGCCGCGGGCCGATCTACTACGAGGTCGTTTCGGTCCTGCTGGTGGTCTACACGGTCGGGAAGCTGGTCGGGGCGAGGGCCAGGGCGGCGGCGGTGGCCGGGTCGCGGGCGTGGGCCGGCCAGCTCGACACGGCCCGATTGGTCGACAGGGGGGGTCAAACCCATGTGGTGCCGGTCGCCGAGGTGCGGCCCGGCGACGTGGCCGAGGTCTACCCCGGCGAGTCGGTCCCGGTGGACGGGGTGGTCCGGGCCGGGGCCGGGTTCGTGTCCGAGGCCCCGGTCAGCGGGGAGCCGTTCCCGGTCGTCCGCCGGCCGGGGGACCGGGTGCTGGCCGGGTCGGCGTCCTACGACGCGACGTTCCGGGTCGAGGCGAAGGCCGCCGGGACGGCCCGGCAGGTGGACCGGCTCTTGGCCGCGGTCGAGGCGGCCCGGGAGAAGCCGGCGTCGTTTCAAGGGCGGGCCGACCGGCTGGCGGCCGCCTTCCTGCCGGTGGTGGTGCTGACCGCCCTGGGGACGTTCGGGTACTGGGCGTTCGTGGCCGGGGCCGGGTGGGAGGCCGGGCTGTTCAACGCCCTGTCGGTGCTGCTGGTGGCCTGCCCGTGTGCCCTGGGGCTGGCGACGCCGGTGGTCGTGTGGTCGGCGGTCGGCCGGCTGGCCGAGCGGGGCCTGATCGTCCGGTCGGGCGACGCGGTCGAACGCCTCGCGGAAGTTGACCGGGTGCTGTTCGACAAGACCGGGACGCTGACCGACGACCGGTTCGCCCTGGTCGATGTCGTCGTTGCGGAGGGTTTTGACCGGGTAACGGTGTCGGGCTGGATGGCGGCGGTCGAGGCCCACAGCAGCCACCCGGTCGCCCGGGCGTTCGCCGGGCTGGCAGCCGGGGCCGAGGTGACGGTGACGGCGTTCCGGGCGGTGCCGGGGTGCGGCGTCGAAGCCGAGGTCGAAACGCCGGACGGGTGGCACGGCATCCGGGTCGGTCGGATGGGCTGGATTAGGGGGGGGTCAGACTTAGCCGACCGGCTCCGGGCGGACGGGCAGCGCGTCGGCATCACGATCGACGGGCGGCCGGCCGCGGTGGCGGTCGTTGCGGAACGGCTGCGGGACGCGGCCCCGGCGGCACTGGCCGAGTTCGGCCGGCTCGGGCTGCCGGTCGAGGTGCTGACCGGCGACGCCCCCGGCCGG
>JAIEQN010000839.1 GCA_019747685.1 Gemmataceae bacterium | reverse complement strand
AAGTCGGCGACGGCCCGCTCCAGGTCGGCCGGGTCCCGGCCGAGGGCGGCGGCCACCTCGGGGAGCGGGCGGATGTCGGTGATGACCGCCTGGACGAGCGGGAGGTCGTCCGGCCGGAGGTGTTCGCCGGCGGCGGCCCGGAGGCGGCCGAGGTCGTCGGCCGGTCCCGGGTCGGGGTCGGCCCATCCGGCTTCTTCGAGGATGTGGGCGATGTCCTTAAGCGCCTCGCGGGTCGGGGCCATCGGGTCGGTCAGGGCGGTCCACAGGTCCCGGAAAAACCGGAACCGACCGCCGGGCCGGGTCGGTTGTGTGACAGCCTGACTCATAGCCGCCCCGTCCCCTCGATGATCCGCGCGACGTGTTCGGCCGCCAGCCGACGGGCCTCCGACTCCTCCGCCAATCGTAGCAGGTCGGGGACCAGCCGCAACCGGTCGTTCTTGTCCTGGAGGGCGACCAGGATGCGGATCGGCCAGTAGAGAAGCGCGGCCAGCCCGCCGCCCGGGGCAGCCACCTCCCAACGACCGAGGACCGCTCCGGCGACCACCAAGCCAAGACCGACGACCACTTGGAGGAGCAACACGCCCGTAATCAGCCGTTCGAGCCGCCGGTTCTCGGCAACGATCTGGTCGACACGGGAGTTGACCTCGCGGACGACGGTATCGCGGGACTTGCGGGGCACGGGCGTCTCCGGTTCGGGGTCAGAGTACGGACTCCGGCCCCGATTCTCGCGGCGACGCGGACCCCGGGTCGAACCGGCCCACTACCCGCCCTCGCACCTCTCGGTCAGCGCCCGGGCGGCTTCCGAAGCCTCAGCCCGGGGTCGGACATTTCCTGCTCGAACTGCCACCCCAACTCGGTCCGGCCCCCCGCCGGCCGCCGGGGTCAGATGACGTACTGCAACCCCTGGCTCCGCTGGACCAGGTCGGCCAGGGTGGTCCGCTTGAGGATCGCCTGCTGGGCCTCGACCATCCGGTCCCACAGCGACCGGACGCTCTGGACGTACAGGGTGGGGTTGAGCTTGTCGTCGGTCCGGGCCGGGTTCTCCGGCGGGTCGATCACCCGGAGCACGTCGAGCAGGGTGATCTCGTCCGGGGACCGGGCCAGGGCGTACCCGCCGGTCGCCCCGCGGGTGCTGGCGACCAGCCCGGCCCGCTTCAGGTCGAGCAGGATTTGCACCAGGAACCGGGGCGGGATGCCGTGGGTCTTGGCCACGTCGGCCAGCCGGGCCGGCCGCGGGTCCCCGCTCCGGGCGGCCAGCTCCAGCATGGCCACGCAGGCGTACTCGGCCTTCGCACTAAAGAGCATGGAGTTTCGAGTTTCGAGTTTAACGTTTCGAGTCAGAACACTCGGCCCACGCCCACCGGTCGGTCCGGACGACAACCCACCACGATACGGGAACCCGAACTCGAAACTCGAAACTTCAAACTCGAAACTCAAATCCCGGCCCCGTCCCGGACCTCGATCACGTGCAGCCCGCACTCCTTCTTGACCTTCCCGGCCCACCGGCCGGCCCGGTCGTCCTCACCGGGTTGCACCGCCCGGGTACACGGCCAACAGCCGATGCTCGGGTAACCCCGGTCGTGGAGCGGGTTGTACGGGACATCGTGTTTGACCACGAAGGCCCACACGTCCTTCTTGGTCCAGTTCAACAGCGGGTTGACCTTGACCACGTCGAACTTCGGGTCCCACTCGACCACGTCGGCCCGGCCGCGGTCGGCCGTCTGGTCCTTGCGGATGGCGCTGACCCAGGCGAGCGGGTCGAGCCGCTTCATCGCGGCCCGCAGGGGGAGGACTTTCCGGTCGTGGCAGCACTGGTCCGGGCGGTGGCCGTAGAGCGGCCCGCCGTGCTCGGCCTCGTACTCCGCGACGGTCAACTCCGGCCGGACGAACTCGACCTCGATGTTGTATCGGCCCTTGATCCGTTCGCGGAGTTCGAGCGTCTCGGGAAACTGGTAGCCGGTGTCGATGTTAATGACCCGGACGGCCGGGTTGATGTCGGCCAGCAGGTGGAGGATGCAGCAGCCCTCGGCCCCGAAGGCGGTGGCCATCAAGAGCCGGGGATGAAACCGATCCACGGCCCAGGAAAGCACTTCATACGGCGAAGCAGTGCTGAGTCGGTCGGCCGCGGCGGCGATCTCGTCGGCGGCCATCGGGCGCGGCGTCATCCCCGGCTCCATTCCCCAGAACCCTTATCGACATCGTAAGGATTCGGGATGAGCCGGACAAGGTCGCTCTAGCAGACCCCGCGTCCGCGGGCCGGCCGGGGTCTGGCGAGCCGGGAGCGTGAGCGACCGGAGCATCGGACCCCCGGTCGCTCACGCTCCCGGCCCGCCGGCTGGGGGTTGTTATTACCAACGCACACGGCCCGACCCCTTGCGGGGCCGGGCCGGGCGGTCGCCTGCCGACGACGGAGGGTTCGCGGCTCGGCGGGCGGGACCGGGTTCGGTCTGCCCACCGCCCACTGCCTGCTGCCAACTGCCTTAGTATTTCGTCAGGTCCAGCGTCACCTGCCGCTGCACCTCCGGGTCGCTGCCGACGTACAGGTGCAGGTGGTCCTTGTCGATCCGGATCACCTGGGTCCGCGGCTTGCGGACCTTGGTCGGGAACGGGTAGTCGCTCTGGACGGTCTCGGTCCAGTAGACGGTGCATTCCCAGTGGCAGTGGTGGAGCTGGGCCGGCCCGACCAGCGGGAAGAACCGCGGCGGGTCGATCTTGTCCACCAGCCGGTCCTTGACGATGACGAAGTCGTCCCGGAACGTCTCGTACACGTACGGGACGCCGCGGGGCGGCCGGCCGAGGGCCCGCAGGACCTCCTGGTCGCTCGGGGCGTCCTCGCAGATCGGGGCCGGGTAGCCGTCCCGGATCGGCGGCATGATCGGGGTCCGGCCGTCGTTCTTGTGGGCGTACTTGTCCTCCATCCGCTCGGCGACCCACGGCTGGATGGGGACCGGGGTGAGGAGGCCCATCGAGAACGGGTTACACCCGGTCGCGGCCGGCAGCCCGACGGCGAGCAGCCAGAGCTTGCGTCGAACCCAGGACATGCTCCCCTCCGTGCGAGCGGCGGCGAACCCGGCCGGGGTCCGAATGGCCGATTCGTCTTCGCGTGCCTCCTGTATCGACCCCGGCGGCGGGGGAGTTTAGAGTTTCAAGTCGGAAGTTCCGAGTTGCGCCGACCCTCCGCCGCCATGCGGTCGACAGGCCGGCTACCATGAGGTCGGGGCCGACTCGAAACTCGAAACTTCAAACCCGAAACTCCCTCATGGTTTACCTCTCCCGCATCTACACCAAGTCCGGGGACGGCGGCGAGACCGGGTTGGGGGACGGCACCCGGGTGCCGAAGGACCACACCCGGGTCGAGGCCTACGGCCAGGTGGACGAGCTGAACGCCGCCCTCGGGCTGCTCGGGGCGTACTGCCCGGCGATGCCCGAGGCGGCCCTGGTCCGCGACATCCAGAACGACCTGTTCGACGTGGGGGCCGACCTGTGCGTCCCGCCGGCGGCCGGGGAGGAGCCGGGCCAGGCCCTGCGGGTGACGGCCGCCCAGGCCGAGCGGCTGGAGAAGGCCATCGACCGGCTGAACGCGGGGCTGAAGCCGCTCACCAGCTTCGTCTTGCCGGGCGGGACGCCGGCCGCGGCCTGGCTGCACCTGGCCCGGACGGTCTGCCGCCGGGCCGAGCGGGCGGTCGTCACCCTGGCCCGGGCCGAGCCGGTCAACCCGCAGGTCGTCGTCTACCTGAACCGGTTGTCGGACCTCTTGTTCGTCCTCGGGCGGGTGGCCAACGACGGCGGCCGGGCCGATGTCCTCTGGGTTCCCGGGGCCAACCGGGGCGGGTAGACTGCCCGGGACCGCCCTCCCCGGGGTGCCCGCATGCTCTGGCCGTTCCGCTGGCTCTGCTGGGCCGCCGTCCGCCTGCTCCTGTCCCTCCGCTACTGGCTGACGGTCCGGGGCGCCGACGCGGTGTTCCGCCACCCCGGGCCGTACCTGATCCTGCCCAACCACCCGGCCCTGATGGACCCGCCGAACCTGCTGGTGAGGCTGTGGCCGCGGTTCCAGATGCGGCCGATGTTGCTGGAGACCAACTTCCAGAACCCGGTCCTGGCCCCGGTCATGGGCCTGGCCCGGGCCATCCGCGTCCCGGACACCGACACCGCCAGCGCCGAGGCCCGGCAGAAGGCCGAGGAAGCCGTGCGGCAGGTGGCCGACGCCCTCCGGGCCGGGGAGAACGTCATCCTCTGGCCGACCGGGCGGATCCAGCGGGACGGGGTCGAGCGGGTCGGCGGTGCCCGGACGGCGGCCGACGTGTTGGCCGCCGTGCCGGACGTGACGGCGGTGCTCATCCGGACCCGCGGCCTGTGGGGCAGCATGTTCAGCTGCGCCTGGGGCGACCGGCCGCAGATCGTCGGCGCGCTGCTCAAGGGGGCCGGGCTGCTGCTGGCCAACCTGGTCCTCTTCGCCCCCCGCCGGCGGGTGTCGGTGACGGTCGAGGCGTTCCCGCCGGGCCGCCGGCCCGAACCGACCCGGGAGGCCGTCAACCGCTGGCTCCAGGAGTGGTTCAACGCCGACACCGGGGGGAAGCCCGAGACGCCGTCGTTCGTGCCGTACCACTTCCTGTTCGGCCCGCGGACGGCCGAGTTCCCGCCGCCCCGGACCGCCGCCGACCTCGACCTGTCGAAGGTCAAGCCGGCCACCAAGCAGGCCGTCGCCGACATCCTGGCCGAGAAGCTGAAGCGGCCGCTGACCGAGCAGGAGAACGCGGCCGACACCACCGTCATGCAGCTCGGGCTGGACAGCCTGGACGCGATGGAGGTGGCCCTCCAGGTGGAGCAGCAGTTCGGGTTCACGGCCGACCCGGTGCCGACGACGGTCGGCCAGCTCTGGGGGCTGGCCGAGGGGCTGTCGGAGAAGGCCCCGCCGAAGCCCCCGCCGAAGGGGTGGTTCGGCAAGCCGTCCGACCCCCGGCCCTTGAGCGTCGACGGGGCAACGATTCCGGCCGCCATCCTCAACCAGGCCGTGCGGCAGCGGGGCCACGTGATCGCGGCCGACGACCTGGCCGGGGGCGTGACCTACGAGCGGCTGATGGTCGGGGCCGGGGCGATGGCCGCCCGGTTCCGGCGGATCGACGCCCCGAACGTCGGGCTGCTCCTGCCGGCGTCGGTCGCGTGTGACCTCGCCTTCCTCGGACTCCACCTGGCCGGCAAGCTGCCGGTGGTGCTGAACTGGACGACCGGCCCGGCCAACCTGGCCCACGCCGCCAAGCTGACCGGCCTCACCCACGTCGTCACCTCGAAGGCGTTCGTCGACCGCACCCAGGTCGAAGTGGCCGGGACGAAGTACCTGTTCCTCGAAGAGGTCCGGGCCGGGATGGGTAAGCTGGAGTTGCTGCGGCGGCTCCTGGCCGTCCGGCTGTTCCCCGGGTGGGCGAAGGCCCGGCTCTTGTCCGACGCCAACCCCGACCCGCACGCCCCGGCGGTGGTGCTGTTCACCAGCGGCAGCGAGAAGGCCCCGAAGGCCGTCCCGCTGACCCACGACAACATCCTGAGCGTTCAACGCGGCATCGTGGCCATCGCCCACATCGGCCGGGACGAGTCGATCATGGGCTTCCTGCCGATGTTCCACAGCTTCGGCCTGACCGTCACCGGCCTCCTGCCCCTGGTGATCGGCATCAAGGTCGTCCACCACCCGGACCCGACCGACGCCGGGGCCCTCGTCCGCAAGATCGCCGGCTACAAGGCGACCCTGGTGGCCGGCACCCCGACGTTCCTCCAGTACATCCTGGACAAGGCCAAGCCGGGCGACCTGGACGCGGTGCGGCTGTTCGTGGTCGGGGCCGAGAAGTGCCCGCCGGCGGTCTTCGAGAAGGCGAAGCTGCTCGCCCCCCGGGCCGAGGTGCTGGAGGGGTACGGGATCACCGAGTGCGCCCCGGTGGTGTCGGTGAACCGGCCCGGGGAGAGCCGGCCGGGGACGATCGGCCCGCCGCTGCCGGGGGTCGAGGTGTGCGTCACCGACCTGGAGACGGAGGAGGTGTTGGCGGCGGGGAAACGGGGGATGTTGAACGTGGCCGGGCCGACGACCTTCCCCGGCTACCTGGGGGCCGACGCCCCGAACCCGTTCCGGGAGTTCGGCGGCAAGAAGTGGTACGTCAGCGGCGACCTGGCGGAACTGGACGAGGCCGGGGCGATCGTCTTCCACGGCCGGCTGAAGCGGTTCCTGAAAGCGGGCGGCGAGATGATCTCGCTGCCGGCCCTGGAGGAGCCGTTCGCGGTGCGGTACCCGCCGACGGACCAGGGACCGCGGGTGGCGGTCGAGGGGGTGGAGACGCCGGACGGCCGGAAGGTGGTGCTGTTCACGACGGAGGACATCACCCTGCGGGACGCCAACGCCCTGCTCCAGAAGGAAGGCTTCCGGGGGGTGATGCGACTGGACGAGGTCCGCAAGCTCGACGCCCTGCCGGTCCTCGGCACCGGCAAGACGGATTACAAGGCCCTCCGGGGAATGCTCTCGTAGGGCCGGCTACCGGGTCTTGAGGGTCACGGTCATCGTCCCCTTGGCCGACCCGACCGGTTTCCCGCCGACCTCCAGGTCGAACGACACGTCCAGGTCGAGTCGGCCGGAGACCCAACCCCCCTTGGCGGGCGAATAGGTCTGGGTGCCGGTTACCTTGTACCGGGCGTTGCGGATGACCTTCGGCCCGGCCTCGTGCCGGTCCTTGGCCAGCGTCCCGGCCACCTTCACCACCACCTCCCCGTCCTTCCCGCCGGGCTGGGGGGTGTAGGTCAGTTCCCCGGCCGCCTCCCCGCCCTCCCCCATCCCGACCGACCGGGCCGCCGTCCACGGCTTCACCCCGCCGGCCGGGAGCGGCGGGTGGAACAGGGTGGCGTTGGCCACCATCCCGTTGTCGATCAGGCCCTTGGCCCCGGGCCGGTCGGTCACCTCCCGGGCCGTCTCCGTCCCGTCCCGGTCGACGGTCAGGGTGCAGACCGGCGGGCCGAACGAGTCGGCCAGCATCGCCTTGAGCGGGGGCGGGGCGTCGGCCGCCTTGACCGTCCCCTGGTTGCCGGACCGGTCGTCGAACGCCTCGGCCGACATGGCCGCCGACAGCAGCACCGTCCCGCCCTGCCGGGCGGTCACGTCGAGCCCGTCCACGGTCAGCACCCGCTTGGGGCCGTCGGCCGCCCAGGCGTACCGGATGGTGGTGTCGGCGGTGACCGGGACTTTCCGGCCGCCGACCGTCATCAGCAGGTCGCTGTCGAGCCGCAGCTCGTACCGGACCGGGGCCGGCGGGTCGGCGGCGGGGGCCGGCAGGGCGACCAGCGGGGCGAGGCCGAGGGCGAGGCGGACGAACATGGCGGACCTCCGGCGGGGGTGGGCCCGGGGTGTTATACCGGCGGCCGGCCGGCGCGGGAGTTGCGTAAGTCTCCGGGCCGGCCCGACGCCGGCCGCGGGGGAACCCGCGTGCAATCCGCAGTCCGAAACGGAGTACCGAATATGACGAGCAGCACCCTGCGCCGGTCGGCGTTCGCCTTCGCCCTCGGCCTCACGACGGCCGGCCTCGCGGGGGCCCAGCCCCCGGCCGCCCAGCCCCCGGCGGCCGGGACCGAACCGGCCCCGGCCGCGATCCGGGCCAAGCAGGTCCTCGGGACCAAGGTGAGCATCCAGGGGAACATCTCGATCGGCACCGTCGAAGACATCGTGTTCAGCGACGCCGGGCAGGTCGAGTACCTGATCGTCAACAACGACAACAAGCTGGTCACCGTCCCGTGGTCGGCGGCGACGTTCAACTTCGAGAAGCAGACGGCGGTGGTGAACCTGACGCCCGCCCAGTTCAAGGTGATCCCGACGTTCACCGTCACCACCTACCCGGCGTTCTTCGCCCCGACCTACCGGGCGGACGTGTACAAGGTGTACGGGCTGACCCCCGGCCAGCTCCGCCGGCTCGACCGGCGGGTCGACCGGATCGACCGGCCGTAACGCGGCCGGGTCGGCCGGACCCGGCCGGTTTCGGCTTTCCCCGGCGGCCCCGGGTGGGGTATAAAACGGGTGGGGGATTATCCACCTGTCCACCACCCGGGACGGCGTCCGATGGCCGACGGCAAGTTCGCCCACCTCCACCTGCACACCCACTACAGCCTGCTCGACGGGTTCAACCGCATCCCGGCCCTGGTCGACCAGACCCGGAAGCTCGGGATGTCGGCCTGCGCCGTCACCGACCACGGCAACCTGTACGGGGCGGTCGAGTTCTACACCGCCTGCAAGGACAAGGGCATCAACCCGGTGATCGGGTACGAGGCCTACGTCGCCGGCACCCACCGGACCGAGAAGAAGCGGGACGACCTGAACGAGCCGTACTACCACCTCACCCTGCTGGCCAAGAACCTCGCCGGCTTCCGGAACCTCATCAAGCTCTCCAGCATCGCCTTCCTGGAGGGGTACTACTACAACCCGCGGATCGACGCCGAGGTCCTGGAGGCCCACAAGGACGGCCTGATCTGCCTGAGCGGCTGCCTGGCCGGGCGGTTCAACCAGCTCATCGCCCGCGACCGGCTGCCCGAAGCGAAGAAGCAGGCCGAGTGGTTCGCCCGGGTGTTCGGGAAGGACTTCTACGTCGAAATCCAGAACAACGGCATCGCCCTCCAGGACCACTGCACCCCGGCCGCGGCCGACATCGCCGCGAAGCTCGGCGTCCCGCTCGTCGCCACCGCCGACGCCCACTACCTCTGCACGGCCGACGCCGAGGCCCACGACGTGCTGTTCTGCATCAACACCGGCCAGAAGCGGGACCCGCGGAAGAAGAAGTACCCCGAAGAGGCGATGCCGAACCCGTACTACGTCCGCTCGCCGCAGGACATGTACCGGCTCTTCCCCGACTACCCGGACGCCGTCGCCCGGTCGCAGGAGATCGCCGACGGGGTCGGCATCGACCTCGACTTCAAGAAGCGGCACTTCCCGGTCTTCCAGCCGCCCGAGGGGAGGTCGCCCGAAGAGTTCCTGCGGGAGCTGTGCGAGCGGGGGATGCGGGAGCGGTACGGCGGGAGCCCGTCCGAAGCCGCCCGCAAGCGGCTCGACCACGAGCTGGGCATCATCACCAAGATGGGGTTCGCCAGCTACTTCCTGATCACCTGGGACTTCGTCCGGTTCGCCCGGGAGGCCGGCATCCCGTGTACCGCCCGCGGCTCGGGGTGCGGGGCGATCGTCAGCTACGTCCTCCACCTCAGCCACGTCTGCCCGCTGGAGTACGACCTGCTGTTCGAGCGGTTCCTCGACCCGAACCGGACCGAGGCCCCGGACATCGACATCGACTTCTGCCAGGACCGGCGGGAGTTGGTCATCGACTACGTGAAGCGGAAGTACGGGGCGGAGAGCGTGGCCCAGATCGGCACCTTCGGGACGCTCGGGGCGAAGGCGGCCCTGAAGGACGTGGGCCGGGTGCTGGACGTGCCCTTGGAGCGGGTCAACTTCCTGTGCAAGCTGGTCCCGATGCACGGGGCCATCTCCGGCGACCTGGCCGAGGCGATGGCCACCCCCGACTTCAAGCGGGAGTACGACCAGGACCCGCAGGTCCGGCAGCTCGTCGACATCGCGGCCAAGCTGGAGGGGTCGAACCGGAACGTCGGCACCCACGCCGCCGGGGTGGTGATCGCCAACGGTCCGATCACCGACTACGTCCCGGTCCAGCGGCCGCCGAAGAAGGGCGGGGACGGCACCTCCGGCGACACCGACACGGTGACGACCCAGTGGGAGATGGGCATCCTCGAGAAGATCGGGATGCTCAAGATGGACTTCCTGGGCCTGCGGAACCTCTCCGTCCTCGACTACTGCGTCAAGCTCATCAAGACGACGCGGGGCGAGGACGTCGACCCGGCCAGGTTCCCGCTCGACGACAAGCCGACCTACGCCCTCCTCCAGCGGGGCGACGCCAAGGGCGTGTTCCAACTCGAATCGGAGGGCATCCGGGAGCTGCTCAAGCGGATGAAGCCGGACAACATCCGGGACCTGATCGCGGTGCTGGCCCTGTACCGGCCGGGGCCGCTCGGCGGCGGGATGGTCGACAGCTACGTCAACCGCAAGCACGGCCGGGAGAAGTGGGACTACCCGCACCCGGTCCTCAAGGACATCCTGGACGAGACCTACGGGGTGATGGTCTACCAGGAGCAGATCATGCGGATCCTGAACCGGCTCGGCGGGATCGAGCTGGCCAAGGCCTACGCCTGCATCAAGGCGATCAGCAAGAAGAAGCAGGAGGTGATCGACAGCAGCCGGGCGGTGTTCGTGGCCGGGGCGGTGGAACGCGGCGTCCCGGCCGGGACCGCCGAGGAGATTTTCGGCCTTATTATATTCTTCGGAGGTTACGGGTTCAACAAGAGTCATACGGCCGCTTACGCACAGATCGGTTATCAAACCGCGTACCTCAAGACCCACTACACGGCCGAGTACATGGCCGCCCTCTTGTCCAGCGAGATCGACGACGGGAACAAGCGGGACGTGATGGTCGACCACATCGCCGACGCCCGCAAGCTCGGGGTCGAGGTGCTGCCGCCGGACGTCAACCGCGGGCTGGCCGACTTCACCGTCAAGAACAACCGCATCCTGTTCGGGCTGACCGCCATCAAGGGGCTCGGCCGGGGGGCCGCCGAGGAGGTCGTCCGGGCCCGGGCCGCCGGCGGCCCGTTCCAGGACGTGTTCGACTTCGCCGAGCGGGTCGACCGCCGGGTCGTGACGAAGGCCGCCGTCGAGCGGCTGGTGATGGCCGGGGCGTTCGACGCCTTCGGCCGGCGGGCGTCACTGTTCGCCGCCGTCCCGAAGGCGTTCGCCTCGGCCGACGAGCGGGCGGCCGAGCGGCGGCGGGGGCAGAAGAGCTTCTTCGACGTGTTCGACGGCGGGGACGGCGGGGGCGGCCGCCCACCGGCCGACCACGGGCTGCCGGACGTGCCCGAGTGGCCGGACGCCGAGAAGCTGAAGTTCGAGAAGGAGGCCCTGGACTTCTACATGTCCAGCCACCCGCTGGCCGAGCACGACGAGCAACTCCGGCGGTTCCGCACCCACGACGCGGCGGCCGCCGTCAAGGCCCCGCACGGCACCCCGGTCCTGGTCGGCGGGATGGTCACCGGGCTGCAGGTCCGGACGGTCCAGAAGAACGGCAAGCGGTGGGCCATGTTCCAGCTCGAGGACTTCACCGGGCAGGTCAAGTGCATCCTCTGGTCGGACGAGTACGCCCGGGTCAAGGACCAAGTAGCCGACGACGCGGTGCTCCTGTTCGACGGGGCGGTCGAGTGGCGGGAGGGGGGCAGCGCCGGGGACGTGATCGTCAAGCGGGTGCTGACGGTCGACGAGGCCCGGAAGGAGATGACCCGCGGCGTCCTCCTGCGGGTCCCCTACACCGACGACCCGGACGAGGTCCGCAAGCTCGACGCCGTCAGCCTCGTCCTCAAGCGGTGCCGGGGGGCGACCCCGGTGTTCCTGAGCGTCCGCGACCCGAACGGCAAGCAGGTCCAGCTCAAGCTCAACGGCGAGTTCGCCGTCGACACCGCCGCCCTCCGGGCCGACGAGCTGGAGATGATCCTCGGCCCGGGGTCGGTGCTGTTCACGCGGTAGCATCGTGGCGGGCCGGGGGCGTGAGCGACCGGAGGTACTCCCTCCGGT
>JAIEQN010000029.1 GCA_019747685.1 Gemmataceae bacterium | reverse complement strand
GCCGTCCAGCAGCCGGCCCAGTGGTCCCGGCCGCCGCTGCCGTTGAGGTACGGGGTCCGGCCGAACTCGCCGGTGGCCACCACCAGCGTCGAGTCGAGCCGGCCGTCCTGTTCGAGGGAATGGAGCAGGTCGGCGAACGCCTCATCGAACTCCGGGGCGACGGTGTCCCGGTAGTCGTCGAGGGTCGTCGCCAGCGACCCGCCGGCCGCGTGGCAATCCCAGGACACGGCGTCGAACACGGTGGTGTGGGTGTTGACCGTGACGAAGGCGTGGCCCGCGGCGGCCATGATCCCGGCCCCGCTCAGGGCTACCCACGGCGAGTGTCGCGGCCCGGACCGGGTCGGGTCGGTGAGGCCCGGGCCGACTACGGCCCGGGGCAGCCAACCGGTTCCGAGGCCGTGGCTCACCGATATTCCGGTCGTGACTCGATCGTGCGGGAGCAGCATCCAGGTCGGGCACCGCCCGGCCCGTTGCCCGCAGAGGTAAGACATCACGGCCCCGACGTTCGGCCACTCCGGGCCGTCGCGGAAGAGCCGGCCGGTGTTCAGCAGTTGCAGCCCGGCCTCGTGGACCGGCGGGCCGTCGTGGTGCATCCCGCGGACGAGCGTGAACGTGTCCGCGACCGCCGCCAGTTTCGGGAATAGCTCGCTCAGGTGCAGGCCGGGGACGCGGGTCGGGATCGGCCGGAACGGGCCGCGGACCTCGGCCGGCGCGTCCGGCTTCGGGTCGAACGTGTCGAGGTGGCTCGGCCCGCCGACCAGGTTGATGAAGATGCACGACTTGGCCGTTCCGCCGGCGAGCGGGGGGCGTAAGCCCCCTGATGCTTCGGCTCCCAGCGCGAGGCCGGCGGCCCCGGCGGCGGTCGCCCGGAGGAAGTCGCGGCGGGTGGCGGCGCGGTCGGCGGGCATGGGAAGGCCCCGGCGGGTCGGCGGTCGACGGCCCCATCCTACCCGCCCCGGCGGCAGATGCAACGAGGTAGGTCGAGGGACCCCGTCCCGGCCTGTCGATCTGACCGGGTTCATTGGTTCGGCCGCAGGGTGTGCGTGTTGCCGAACCAAACCAATGAGAACGGCTACCGGCCCCCGGCGGGTGGCGGGCGATCCTCCAGCCGTCGTCCGATGGTGTGGTGTAGGACGAACGGTACCAGCGGCAGCAAGCACAGGGCCGCCAACACCTTCCACGACAGGATGTCCTGGAAGGTGGTGACCTCGGCCAGGCTCGCCCCGGCGTTGGCGACGACGACCGTGGCCGGCAGCGTCCCGAGCTGGGTCGCCCACCAGTAGTCCCGTAGCCGGACCGGGGTGAGGGCCAGCCCGAGATTCAGCACCCAGAACGGGAGGATCGGCGTGAGCCGCAGGAGCAGGACGTAGTAGGCCCCGCGCTCGCGGAACCCGCGGTCGATGGCGGCCACCGCCCGGCCGAGGCGGGGGCGACTGGCCGCCCGGCGGAGCGGCCCGGCGAAGACGTACCGGGCGGCCAGGAAGGCGAGAGCCGCCCCGGCCGTCGCCCCGATATTGACGGCCGCCGCCCCGAGCCAGGTGCCGAACAGGAATCCGGCCAGGGCGGTCAGCCAGATGCCGACCGGCACCGACAGGGCGATGACCACGGTTCCGGCGAGGACGAATACCGCGAGGGCGGCGGCGAGGTCGGCCCGGGCGGCGGCCCGCCATTCGCCGGACCGGCGGATGACGGTCTGTTCGTCGGGGCCGTAGGCGAGGAACAGGGCGACGCCGGCGATGACCGCCGCCAGGACGAGCCACCGGCCCCAGGTTCGCGTCGCCGGTTCGGGTGCGGCCGTCACGCCGTCATGATAGGTCAGGCGGCGAGCGGGCGGTGGACGGCGGACGCCGGCCTGACCGCCGGCAGCGGCTTGAACGCCTTCAGGACCAGCACCCGGCCGACCAGCCGTTCCAGCACCGGCAGCGGCAGCACCCGGCAGAGGTGGGGCAACTCCCCGCGCCGCAGGTGCCGCTTGCCGACCCGGTGGCCGACGAACCCGGCGAAGTGCCGGCGGAGGCCGGCGGCCGTCGCCCGCGGGCCGCTGGTCGGGTCGGCCGGCCGCCGCCAGTAGAGCCGCTGGAGCGGCAGCAACAGGTCCTGCCAGTACCCGGCGTCGTACCGGGCCGGGAACAGGCCGATCAGCTTCCCGCCGGCCTTCAGGACGCGGAGGAGTTCGGCCGGCGGGGCGGCCGGGGGCGGGTGGTGCAGGGCGTTGACGACGGCCACGTCGAACCGCCCGTCCGGGAACGGCAGCTCGGGGGCCGGGGCGGCGACCACCCGGGCGGACAGCCCGGCCCGGGCGAGGTTAGCCCGGATCAGGTCCGGGTGGTCGGCCGGGCCGGCGAGGGCCGTCACCTCGGACCCGTGCCGGACGTAGTTGACCGCGTCGGTGCCGACCCCGGGGTTGAACAGCAGGACGGATTCGCCCGGGTGGCGGCCGAACTCCAAGGCGGCCGGCAGCCAGTCCCCGTGCCGGGCGTACCGCTTCTTGTCCAGCTCGTCGAACCAGGCCGGCGAGAACGGCTCTTTGGCGTGTCGGTTCGGGTTGTAGCTGGGCGGGCGGATCAGCTCCCGGTTGGCCAGGGCGACCGGGTCGGGCGAGTGGGCCGGGTCGGCGGGCGAGGGCGGGAGGTCGGCCACGGCCGGGCCGCCGGTGTAGAGCCGCAGGTTGGCGACGGTCCCGCTCATGACCCACCCCGGCCGGGTCCCCGGGTCCGCCCCGGGTTGACTCGACCCCGGGCTTTAGCCAGCTTCCCCGGGCGGGTCAAGGCGGACTGGGTCGCACCGGCAGGATGCCGGTGCCACGAAAGCAACTACTCCACTCGTGGCACCGGCATCCTGCCGGTGCGGGTCAACCCCGGCACGCGGTTCGCTATAACGCCGGTGTTGAGTGCCGGACCGGGGGTGACGCGATGAGCCAGGTCAGCCAGGTCTGGGGGGTGATGCGGCGGATGTTCTCCCGCTCGGACGGGCCACCCCCGGACCTCGATGCCACCCTCCAGGAACTCCGGGCCAAGACCCCCGCACCGGTGTTCTGGCTGCTCGGCAAGACCCAGTCCGGCAAGTCGTCGATCACCCGCTACCTGACCGGGGCCGACGACGCCGTCGTCGGGTCCGGGTTCCGGCCGTGTACCCGGACCAGCCGGCAGTACCAGTTCCCGTCGGCCGAGGCCCCTCTGCTGTCGTTCCTCGACACCCGCGGGGTGGACGAACCGGGCTACGACCCGGCGGAAGACCTCGCCGCGTTCGACCCGATCGCCCACGTCATCGTCGTGACGGCGAAGGCCACCGACTTCGCCCAGGGGAACATCCGGGCGGCCCTGGAGCCGATCCGTAAGGCGAACCCGTCCCGCCCGGTGGTCCTGTGCGTCACCTGCCTGAACGAGGCCATCCCGCGACAGCGGCACCCCGAGCCGTACCCGTTCGCCGGGCTGGCCGACGACCCGAAGGCCGTCATCCCGGAGTCGGTCCCGGAGCCCTTGCGGCGGTCGATCGACGAGCACCGGCGGGCGTTCGCCGGGCTCTTCGACGCCTGCGTGCCGATCGACCTGACCCGGCCGGAAGACGGTTTCCCCGACCCGAACTACGGCGGCGAACACCTGAAGCGAGTGCTGACCGGCGTGCTGCCCGGGGCCTACCGGCAGACCCTCCTGCGGCTGAAGGAAGCCACCGACACGCTGAAGGATGTCCACCTGCGGCACGCCGTCCCGGTCATCCTGGGCTACAGCTCGATGGCCGCGACCGCCGGGGCGGTGCCGGTCCCGTTCCTCGACCTGTTCATCATCCCCGGCATCCAGAGCCGGATGGTGACCCACCTGGCGAAGCTGTACGGCCAGCCGATGTCGGCCGCCCGGTTCAAGGAGGTGGCGGCGTCGCTCGGGCTGGGGCTGGTGGCCCGGCAGGCGGTCCGGGAGCTGGCCAAGTTCATCCCCTACGTCGGGAGCGTGGCCGGGGCGGCGGTCGCGTGGGCCTCGACCTACGCCCTCGGCCGGGCCTTCTGCTACTACTACCAGGCGGTCTGCGAGGGCCACGTCCCGGACGCCCACGCCCTGCGGAAGTACTACCACGAGCAGTACGCGGCCGCCGAGAAGGGGTTCGGGAGGTAGGGGCGGGCACACGGACCCGGGGCTGTCGCCCCGGGCTATGCTGTGGCCGGTCTTCAGCCGGCGGGGCGGCCGGGGGCCTCAGCCCGAAGGGCTGACACATCGTAGCCCGGGGTACAACCGCGGGTCTTCGCACCCGGGGGGCTTGCCCGATGCTTTCCAAATGGCGGATCGGGCTGGTCGCCGCCCTGTTCCTGGCCCCGTGGCTGTTCCTGATCGGTGTCGGCGGCTACCACCTCTGGACCGCCGGGTACACCTGGGTCTGGTACGTCGTCATCGGCGTCACCGGGTTGGCCTACTTCCTGGCGTACCGGTGGACCCGGCGGTCGAGCCTGCCGGACACCGCGGCCGCCCCGCCGAACTACTGGACCGACCGGGACAGGGCGGCCTGGGAGCGGGTGCTCGAAAAGGCCAAGGGGTACGAGACCGTCACGGCGACCCTTCTCACCGACCCGGAACACTACAACAAGCTCTCGATCGACCTGGCGACGAAGGTGGCCGAGGTGTACAACCCGGGCGGGGCGTCGCCCGTCGACCACCTCACCATCCCCGAAGTCCTGGCCTGCATCGAGCTGGCCGCCGCCGACCTGGACGAGATGGTCCGCAAGTACGTCCCCGGCGTTCACCTCCTCAAGGTCCGCGACTTCAACCGGGCGAAGAAGGCGGCCGACTGGTACAAGACCGGCCAAAACCTCTACTTCGCCGGGGCCGCGGTCTTCAACCCGGTCGAGGTCGGCATCCGCTGGCTGGCGTCCCGGTACGCCCTGGGCAACCTGTTCGACCGGCTCCAGGGGAACATCCTCCTCTGGTTCCACACCGCCTTCGTCCATCAGTTCGGCCGGTATCTGATCGAGATGAACAGCGGCCGGCTGCGGGTCGGGGTGAAGCGGTATCGGGAACTCCTCAAGGCCCACCAGGAGCCGCCGGCCGAGGCCCTGCCGGAGCCGGCCCCGGACGGTGCAGCAGCCACACCCGCCCCGCCGGCCGCCCAGCGGATCGGGCTAGCCGTCCTCGGGCCGGTCAAGGCCGGGAAGTCGAGCCTGGTCAACGCCCTGCTCGGCAAGCAGGCCGCGACGGTGGACACACTGCCGGTCCCGCACCTGGGGACGAAGTACGACCTGACGCTCACCGGCAACGTCCCGGTGACGGTGCTCGACACCGCCGGGTACGGGCAGGAGGGGGCGAACGAGGCCGAGTTCGCGGCGGCCGCCGAGGCGGCGAAAGACGCCGACCTGGTCCTGTTCGTCACCCCGGCCACCAACCCCGGCCGGCGGGCCGACGTGGACCTGCTCGACCGCCTCCGGGCCTGGTTCGCCGAGCGGCCGCAGCTCAAGCTGCCGGCCGTGGTGGCGGTCGTGAACCAGGTCGATCTGCTCAGCCCGAAGGCCGAGTGGAACCCGCCGTACAACTGGGTTTCCGGCGACCGGCCGAAGGAGAAGAACATCCGCGAGTGCGTGGCGGCGGTCCGGGAGCAGCTCGGCGACCGGGTGGTCGATGTCGTCCCGGTGTGCGGCCGCGAGGGCGAGACCTGGGGGTTCACCGAGGGGCTGGTCCCGGCGGTGGCCCTGCGGCTGGACGAGGCCCGGGGGGCGGCGGTCCTCAAGGCGTTCGACGCCGAGGCCGCGGCCGACCAGTACCGGAAAGTGGGGCGTCAACTCCTGGAAGGCGGCCGGAAGGCACTTGGGATTCTCTGGGAGAGCTTGAACAAGAAGTAGGACTCTGCGACCAGGGGTTGTCACCCCTGGCTACGCGCTGCCCGCGCCTCCGGGGCTCAAGACCCCCGAGCCGCGGAGCGGCGGCGAGCGCGTAGCCAGGGGTGACAACCCCTGGCATGTTCTCACGGAGCGTCGAGCACAGCCCGCAGCCGCTCGATCTGCTCGGCCATCGGCCGCGGCGGGGCCGGCGTCGCCTTCCCCATCTCGCCGGCCACCTTCAGCCAGACGAACACCGGCCCGTCGCCGGCCAGCGCCTCCGCCGCCCCGGCCGCCCACTCCCCGGCCGACTCGTACCCGTACACCCGGTCGAACCCGGCGGCCCGGGCCAGCGCCCCGAAGTCCACCCGCCCGGCCCCGGCCAGCGGCTGCCCGCCGGTCACCTCGTACAGCCCGTTGTCGATCAGCACGACGGACAGCGGCACCCGGTACTGGCCGGCCGTGACCAGGCAGCCGAGGTTCATGAGTAGGCTGCCGTCGCCGGCCAGGACCACCACCCCGAGGCCGGGTTTAGCCAGGCACAGCCCGAGGCCGACCGACACCATCTGGCCCATGCTCGACGGCAGGTAGTGGAAGTCGCGGGGCGTGTCCGACAGCGCCGGCCACACCCCGATCGAGGCCATCGTCGGGATGACGACGTGGTCACGGCGGTGGGCGGCGACGACCTCCAGGGCTTCGCGAAGGGTCATCATGGCGCGGACCCCGTAGGGTGTGTCGAGCCGGCCCCCGGCCGGCGATGACGCACCACCCACCCCCGGTGCGTCGTCGCGGTCCGTCTGCGGACCGCTCGACACACCCTACAAGACCTACAAGACCTCACTCCGCCCACAAGATGACGCCCGGCCCCGGCCCGGCGGCGAGGTCCCGGATTGCCCCGGCGGCCTGTTCGGGCGTCGCGGCCGTCGGGTCGAACCGCGTATGCGGCAGCTCCCACGCGGCCACCAGCTTGTCGGCGAAGTGCGGGCAGGTATCCCGGCTCTTGCCGGCTTGGGCCGCGTGCCAGCTCCGCACCCCGACGATCAGCTTGAGCGGCAGCTTCAGGTCGTGGGCCGCGTTCCGGACGGCGTCCCCGGCCTCGAAGAAGCCGGTGCATTGCATCACCACCAGCGGCTTCGCCCCGCCGAGCATCAGCCCGATGGCGACGCCCACCGCCTCGCCCTCCCGGCAGGGCCGGATCGGCTTGAACCGGGAAGCCGAGAGCGCCGCCTCCCACGTCCCGAAGTGGCTGTCCGGAATCCACACGAGGTGGGTAATTCCTGCGTCCTCCAACGCGGCGACCACGCTCGCGCCGTTAACCATGACATCCTCCCAAGCCCGGCGATCGCGATCGCCGGGCTTGACCGTCTACACCCCCAACAGGTCGGCGATGCCCTTCAACACCTCGCGGTCCGTCTCTGGTCGCGACGGACTCCGCGGGTGCGTGGCGTCGCAGCCGATCCAACCGCGGAGCTTGAGGAACATCGCCGCCGAGTGCTTGTACGCCGGGACCGGGTCGCGGAAGGCGAAGAACCCGAGGTACTGGAGCCGGTCGTTCAGCTCATAGAACCGCGGGTCGCCCGCGGCCCAATACCGGTCCCGCAGCCCGAACAGGTCCGGGGCGAAGGTGCTCAAGCCCAATAGGTAGTCGCTGCCGTACATGACCAGGTCGACGGCCAGGTCGTTCCCGGTGAACACCCGGAAGTCCGGCCGCAGCCGGTCCCGCAGCCGCAGCCGCTGCCACTCCTGCTCGCGGCTGAGCGACGAGTGCTTCGCCCCCAGACACGCCCGCACTTCCAGTAGCCCGCGGTACACGTCGAGCGGGTAAATCTTCCCGAACGGGGCGAACATCGTCCCCAGCTCGAACCCGATGAACGGCCCGCCGGCCCGGCCCAGTTCCTCGTAAGCCGCGACCACCTCGGCGTCCGGTAGCCCGGTCAGCCCGAAGCTCTGGACGACCACCGGCGTCCCGCCCCGCTCGGCCACGGCGGCCATCTGCCGCAGGTAGCCGTCCCGGTCGAACGTCGCTCCGGGTTCGTCCTTCACGAACGCCCCGGCGGCGAACGGCCGGCCGCCCAGCACGGACATGGTCAGGTCCAGCACCTTCGCCTTGTCGGCCGGGTCGAGCAGGTTGCCGTACCCGGTGTCCATGTTGACGGCCGGGACCAGCCCCGCCTCGGCCGTCCGCCGGACGTGGGCCGCGAACCCGTCCCAGTCGATGTCGCCGGAGTCCGCGAACGGCAGGAGGATCGCGGAGTAGCCGGTGATCGGCCGCCGCGGGCGGAGCATGGTGATCGGGTCGATGGCCGGCGGCGTCATGAACCTCACCCTTGCGGTCTGGGACCAACTATACTGACGGCCGGCCCGGTCTCCCACCCGGAGCGACCCATGACCCGCCTCCCCCTCGCCGTCGCCGTCGGGATCGTCGTATCAGGGGGCGTACACCCCCCGCCCGCCCGGGGCCAGGACGCCACCCACGTGCCGCCGTTCCGGTACGTCTACGGCACCGCGTACCACATACTGCCGGCGACCCACACCGACGAGTCGGGCTACTTCTCGCTCTGCGAGGGGCACAACGGCAAGGTCTATGTCGGCACCGCCGCCTACGGCCACAACGCCTACCTGGTCGAGTTCGACCCGAATACGGAAAAGCAGCGAATCGTTCTGGACGTGAACAAGACGTGCGGGCTGACGACGACCGGCCCGACCTACGCTGCCCAGTCCAAGATTCACACCCGGAACTTCGTCGGCCCGTCGGGGGTGATCTACGTCGGCAGCAAGCAGGGCTACCACCGCCCCGACGACCGCGACAAGGCCGACTACCCCGGCGGCTACCTGATGACCTACGACCCGAAGTCCGATAAGGCCGCCTGCCTCGGGATGCCGCTCAGGGGCGAGGGCGTCAACGACGTGACCGCCGACGAGGCCCGCGGGTTGGTCTACGTCGTCACCTGCGAGGACCACCACTGGGTCGTCTACGACATGAAGGCGAAGGCCGTCCGCGAACCCGACCCCGCCCTCCGGCTGACGCCCTACGCCCAGACGCTGCTCGACCCGAAGGGCCGCGGCGTCGTCCTCACCCGGGACTTCAAGCTGGCCCGGTTCGACCCGGCAACGGGCAAGGTCGAAGTCGCCGAACTGGCATCCGACGGCAAGCCGGTCGGCGCCGCGGACGACAACCTCGGCCCGGCCTGTTGGGCGATCACCGCCGACGGGAAGGCCGCCTACCTGATCCGCATGTCGGACAGCCGGCTGTTCCGCCTCGACTTGGCGGCCGACGGCCCGAAGGTCCCCGTCGCCGACCTCGGCCGGCTGATCGAGGGGAAGGGGTTCGACTCCCGCGGCTCCCTGATCGTCGGTCGCGACGGCAAGGTGTACGCCCTCTACCGGGTGGACAACGACACCAAGTTCGGCACCGGCTTCCTGCACCACTTGGTCAGCTACGACCCGGCGGCCAAGAAGCCCCGAGACCACGGCGTGCTGGCCGTCCGCAACCCGGACTTCTTCAACTTCGGCCCGCAGAAGGACGGCAAGCCGAAGCCCTGGAGTCACGGCTACCACCGGCTGCCGGACAAGGCCCTCACCCCGCTGCACCACCACATGGCCCTGACCATGGCCAAGGACGGCACCCTGTACGCCACCGTCATCGCCCCGTTCACGCTGCTGAAGATCGACCCGAAGGACTACCGGCCGTAGTCGGCACGGCGGTTGCGTCACATCCCCCGCCGGCCCGCATCCCCGCGGGCCGACCAGCCAGGGGGACATGATGAGCGCCAAGAAGCACCAGGGGGGGCCACACCCGGTCCCGCCGGGGAACCAGCCGCAGTCGGGCCAGGGTGGCACCGAGAACGTGGACGAGGGGAACCCCGGCGTCCAGTCCGACCAGGGGGCCGGGTTCCAGGAGCAGGACCCGAAGCGGCGGCTGGGCGGGTACGGCACCGCCGGCGAACACCCGATCCAGCAGCCCGGGATGCTCAACGACGGCGACCGGCACAGCCGGTGATACGGCCGCACAGGCCGGGAGGCTTGTGCCACCAAACCCTTCGGCTTGGTGGCACAGGCCTCCCGGCCTGTGCTCGCCCCTTACTTGAACAGCTCGGCCGGCGTCACGCCCTTCTTGTGCCCGCCGAACTTGAACGGGGTCGGCTCGAACACCCCGACGACCGACACGTCCGTCTTGACCGGGATTTTGTCCTCCAGGCCCAGCGCCCACAGGCAGCCGTTGACGATCAGCCGCCGGGTCCCCTCGTAGGCGAAGTCCTGCGATGCCCCCATCGTCGTCACGAACACCCGGCCGGCCCCGCCCTCGCCCTTGTACGTCTTCGTCCACGCCACCGGCATCATCGGGTCGTTCTTCTTCCCCCCCACCGGCTTCGAGCCCGGCTCCAGCGTCTCCGTCACCTGCCCGAGGACGACCGGCACGCAGTCCTTCGGCAGGTTCACCGTGTACACGTCGGTGGTGCCGAAGATGCTCCCCGGCTCGATCCCCCTCAGGATCGGGTTCCCTTCCTGGCCCGGGGCCACGACCCCCCGTGTCCCCTCCTTGCCGTGGTTGCCGTGGTGGGCCACCCACGTCTCCCCCAGCACCCGCCGGCCGAACCCGCCCTCGAACCCCGGCTCCTTGCTCGTCCAGGTGTACTTCGCGTAGGTCTTGCTCGTCTTCAGGTCGAACGGGTGGGTGGCCGTCCGCAGGCCGACGACCGGCTTGCCGGCCTCGACGTACTCGACGACGTGCCGCATCTGGTCGTCAGGCAGGTCGAGCATTCGGGTGAACAGGACCAAGAGGTCGGCCGTCTTCAGGGCCTCCAGCCCGGGGATGTTCGGCACGTTCGGGTCGATGTGGCCGTCCTTGTCGACGGTGAACAGCACCGTGCATTTGAACCCGTGGTGCTTGTTCAGAATTTTTGCCAACTGCGGGATCGTCTCTTCCGACCGGTACTCCTGGTCGCCGCTGACCAGGACGACGTGCTTCCCCTTGCCGATCCCCTCGCCGCCGGGCAGGACGATCGGCTCTGCGGCCGATGCGGTCGAGACACCGGTGAGGAGCAGCGCGAACCCGAAGAACAGCTTCATGGCGGCGGGAGGGGTTGAGGTGGGGGCGGAAGCGGGGCCAGTATACGCCCGGGCCGGCTTCCCGGCCGGCGGGGCGTCGCTAATTCAACCGGTGGTCCCCGCCCTGCCGCCCGAGGCCGCCATGACCACCCGCCCGGACCTCGTCGTCGGCGTCGACGGCGGGGCCACACACACCCTGGCCCTGCTGGCCGACGCCGCGACCGGACGGGTCGTCGGCCGGGGCGAGGCCGGGCCGTCGAACATCCAGGCGGTCGGCGAGGAACCCGCCCTGCGGGAACTCGGGCTGGCCGTCGACCGGGCGTTCGCCGCCGCCCGGCTCGCCCGCCGGCCGGTCGCCGGGGCCTGCCTCGGGCTGGCCGGGATCGACCTCGACGGCCGGGACATCATCGCCCGCTGGGCCGACGGGGCCGGCCTGTCCGCCCGGCTGTCGGTGGCCAACGACGCCGCCCTCCTGTTCGCCGCCGGGACGCCCGGCGGCTGGGGCCTGGCGGTCATCGCCGGGACCGGGTCGAACTGCCTGACCCTCGGGCCGGACGGGCGGGAGGCCCGGGCCGGCGGGTGGGGCTACCTGATGGGCGACGAGGGGAGTGCCTTCCGGGTCGGGCTGCTCGGGCTGCGGGCCGCCTGCCGGGCGGCCGACCGCGTCGGCGAGCCGACCGCCCTGGTCGGGGCGTTCCTGGCCCGGCTCGGGTCGGCCGACCCCCGCGACTTCATCCCGGCCGTCT